>JACMRP010000231.1 GCA_014376325.1 Pseudobdellovibrionaceae bacterium | reverse complement strand
TCCGCGAAACTCGCAGAGCGCGTGGGGGTTGCCCATAAAGTTGTAGCCCTGCCATGGTTCAAAGATTTCAATCGTTCTTCTTTGTTGGTGGAATCTGAATCGGTCCCAACCGGCACGCAAGTCGATATTCAGAGTCATCAGACGTCTTTACAGACCGCGAAGTCAGTCTGGGTTCCTAATCGCAATGGGGTATTTTTAAATATCGGGGCGGCATTCGCGGAAGCGCTCGATGCAAAAATTGTTATTCCGGGTTTTAACGCCGAAGAGGCGACCACTTTTCCGGATAATTCCGAAGCCTTCATGCATCAGTTGACGAAGTCCTTGGCCTATTCGACGGCCAATTATGTCGAAGTCGAATGCGCGACCGTCAAATTAGAAAAGACCGAGATCGTCAAAAAAGGAATCGCCCTCAAGGTTCCTTGGAACTTATTATGGCCGTGTTACTTCTCGGGCGAAAAATGGTGTGGCGAATGTGAATCTTGTTTGCGATCGGCGCGCGCGTTTGCGGCAGCCGGCGTTGACGTCGGAGGGCTCTATGCAAAGTCTATTTATTGAAAAAAAGATGACCTACGACGGGCAGCAATTAAAATCACTGCATGCGTATTTAACTTACGGCGTGCTCGGTAATTCGATCATCAGCTGGGTTGGGCCGTGCAATATTTCTTTCGAGCATATGGTCGACGGCGAAGACTTGATCGCCGGAGCAAAAATCGAAGGTGCGGAGATGTTGCATTTCATTATCGAAATTTTCGATCGGGATTTATTTTCGGGCGTGGCGCTGCAAAGATTGTTCACGTCGATGATCCGCGATTATTTGCAAGTGGCGGCAGCGGGCGCTCTCGGCAGCGAGGCTCTCGAGCGTGACGGCGACGATATTTTCTGGGACACCAGAAAATTAAATATTTCCATTGCGGCAAAGAGCCCGGTCTCAACGATGATCCACTGGGCAGTGAATTGCACAAACCGGGGAACCCCGGTCGCGACGTGTTCGCTCGAAGATTTAAAACTGCAGCCGGCAAAGTTCGCGACCGAAGTGATGGTATTGTTCAAACGCGAATTCGAACAAATCGTCAAAGCCACCCAAAAAGTCCGCCCTCTTTCTTAGTGGGTGCCAGGTCCTGTTCCTGTAAACGCCGCGGCATTTTTAATGACGATGCGGAACCAAAACTAGATTTTTAGTGTCGTATCCCTTGCGGTTCAGGCTTTCGACGACTTTCTTCATGGTTGCTTCGGGAGTTTTCCAGTCGCGGGCCATGATCCATAGATATTTCTGATCGGGGACGCCGATTGCGGTCCACTGATAGTTTGGATCAAGATCGACGATTAAATAATCGAATTTGAGTGGCCACAACGGCTGCACTTTCCAGTGAGCATTCGTCTTTTCGTTTTCGACCCAGCCTTTTTGCGGAATCGATTTTGTCTCTCCATCGAAAGAACCTTTGTTGTAGTGAAACGCGATATCAATGCGTTTTTTATCTTCGTTAAAAGTGTAGCTTTCGAGGCCGTTGTAAACGTCTTTTTCAAGGAACGTAAATCGTCCCCCTAAGACATACCAGTCTCCCATAAATCTGGGAAGATCGACGCTGTCCACGGTTTTGAAACTGGCACTGCCGCAAGCGCATACTAGGGTCAGAGTTAGATATAAAAGATTTTTCAAAATGTCGCCTTCATAGCTGCTGGTTGAGTGGTTCATCATACCTAACTTTTGATATTTCATCCAACAACTTTTGCTGAACATGTGTGATATCGCACTCCGATTAAAATAATACATTACGGCGCTGAGGACGAATGAGCTCGCCTAGGGGTGTTTAACATTTCATCAGGCCTGACAGAATTTCACGAGACGGAGTTTAATCTGCAAATATTGTCAAGTTCTTGTAGTATTCACATTCATCAAGGACTTAAAAAGACTTAGCGGGAATTTCAAATATGAAAAATATTCTGTCTTAATACTTCATATCATTGTCTGCTTGAGTCGCGTCGCTGCGGCAGCCGAAGCGCCTTCGGAAACATTTTCGTTTCAGAATTAGAACGCCATTATGGTCGAGCACAAGCCCGAAAGTATCGTGGAGCTTTTGGATTTGCTTCCCGTTTCATATTTAAAGAACAGCGTCTTCATGAGTGAATCCCAAAGTCTGCAGGCGGCGGATGCGCAATCACCGAGGGCGATTATATATGGAAATGGCGAGCTAGTGATGAGTTTAAATGGCAGTCCTCGTCAAAGAGGATTCGAGGCGATCGAAGTTATGCACTACGACCGCCAGAAGCATGAGTTTCAGTTTCAAGAAATAACATTTCGGATTGATTTAGCCGCCCGAGCGACTTATCTCAAAGAGCAGAATCGCGCAGACGACGATTCGATGGAATGGCTCGAATTAAATAACCGCGGTCTGAGGGAAGGCAAAAACCCTTCGCTTTGTCTACAGTGTCATGGCCAAAACCCGCGACCGATAATCCCACTTTTTCCGAACAATAGGGGCATGGTCGGGCACGGCGGTAATTTGACAAACATAGGTTGGAACGTACCTAGGTTTAAAGCAGGCGATTGGCGATAAGAAATCTGAAAACGGTTTTACGGCGCGAAATAAAGACTTCAGTAATGTGCTGACGGCGCTTAACTATGACCGCATTGCCTACAGCTTAGTCAGCGAACCAAAATTTGAAAAATATAAATTTGCAATGCTTGCTTTATTGCGAAACTGCACTGAGGTTAATAAGTACCTGTCGCCGGCCCAGCGGTTAGCTTCGATGCAGAGTATCGGTCGGCAAGGACCTCCGTCGTGGCTCGTCTGTAATACATTTTTAAAATTTCGGGAATGACGGAAAATACCTTAGAAGACGAGGCAAGTGTCGTCGCCAATTTTCTAGCCGTTACAAAAAACAGAATGGGAATGAAGACCGAATAAGACTTCGCTCCGGACGGCCTCGTCGGCTACTACTACTTTATCTCTCCGCGAGGAGGCCTTGGTAACTTATTTGTCTCTTTACAGTCGGCTCTGAAGAGTTCCGGGGACGTTGTTGCCTCTAGCGTCGCATTGCAACCGCAAGAAAACTATTGTGACCGTTTGCTGAACGAAGCGCAGACTGAAAAATTATTCTGGCAATAAGCCATCCAAGTGCGGAGGCCTCCATCTTAGCTCAATTCGGTGACCGCGATAATGTCGAATTCTTTGGATGAGTCCACGTCTCTTGCGCAGATGTAAAGTCTCTGTTCAGTTACAAGTGTTTCAGTTTGATACTGAATGATAAATGTCTTGGAACGCTTAAAATTAGCGGTATTCTAGTCATAGCACTTGTATGTACTGGGGGGATTATGAAACACATCGTAGAGCTCAATCAACTGTGGAAGCCAGGATTCGGTATCGTATTAGTGGGATTCGGCCTGCTGCTTTCATTTCAAAATTGTTCTAAAGTGAACTTCACCGAAGGCTCGGTAACGCCCATTCAGGTAGCTGGGGCCACCGTCGATGTGGTTTGTGATCCATTCAACGTCAGTGGGACCTGCGATCCCACTTCCACTAAAGGGCTGATCGGAAACGTTTATCATCTCCCAGGAGAGTACGACAGTGTCGATCGCTATATTAGTTCCGGTCAGAAGCTCGATATATATGTGCAAATGAGTAACCTCAATATTCCGACGCGCAGCTGGAGCTCAGGTTTTCCGACTTCGGCAGGTAGCACCTTGAAGGATGCAAAGGGTGAAGCCCTGATTGAGTTCTTTGCTCTAGATTTAAAGGGAGCTTTCGTACTGACTTCGAATCAAACTGAAGGCGCTTACGACTTCGGAGTGGCTGCCGATGACGGATTGATTCTTGATATTGACGGAAAGACGATCGTGAACAATGACGGAAGTCAT
>JACMRP010000230.1 GCA_014376325.1 Pseudobdellovibrionaceae bacterium | reverse complement strand
GCTTTTTTATCAGGATCGAAAGTAAACTCAGTCTTACCGTCGAATTTATAATCTTTGTCCAAAAACTTTTTTGCAAAATCGGCCCGCTCTTGTGCGCGCTGAACTAAAAGTTTTTGCGACTGATCTAAGAACGCGCAGTCTTTATTTTTAGTTTTATCAAAAAGTCCACCCATCCAGGTTTTGATTTGATCGACGTCGGCCGCTAGCAAATAGATCTTCGATGGATCCATGCGCTTGATGTACTGCTCGATCGTGCGATTCTGTAAATCCGTGTCGCGATTAGTGTAACGAACGTGGTTTGCTAAAAACCCACCTTCGATAGCGCTCATGTAGCGGCACTCCAGATCGTCTTTGTCTTTGGCTTGCGCCTGCGAAAGCGAGCTCGTGCCTAAGCCAATGAACAGTAGTGATCCTGCTATCGCAAGACCGGAAATTCCTCTGAGTGAACCCATGTTGATCCTTCCTAAAGATATGGTCGATCCGTTAAGGATAACAAATAGCTGAGAGAGATCATTTTAAATTTGTAGGTTCGTTCAAAAAGGCGGGGCGGCAATGCGTTAGGACTTATGTCTATCGACATCAAATAGATTGAGCTGCGGAACGGACTCGAGGACTCGACTCTCGGTCCCATTCGCGGTGACCTCGTTCTTTACGAAGTTCCCATCATGCGTTTCGATCATGAAGAAGGACATGTCCGGATAGTCCGCCTTCAGTCTCGTCATCTCTTGCAAGATCAACTGTATATTTTTTGGGTCATCGTCCGACATACCAAACCGGTGGTGCGGACTCTGACCATAAACTTCAATCGCTTTTTCGACGCTCGCGCGGATTGCTTTTTGTTTTAGCTCTGCGGGGCTTAACACCATCTGATGATCGCCAAGGATCTCCCGCGTTGCCCTATGGCTGACCGGAAACACGCTCAGATAGTTCGGCTCGTGTGGTAGAAATTGTTTAATGACGAAAAGCCGAATGCCTTCTTTCAGAGTCTCCGGATCATGGCCGCGCGCGGTGATGACCGAGATCGGCCGGCGATTGAAAGTGGCGTGATAAAAACACTGCCAAGAAGGACCTTTCCACTGCACATCCGCGAAGCCAAGGGCGTGGGCTAAATCCTGAACGAAAATTTGACTCTTTCCTTCGATTTTTTCTAGCTCGTCGATGTGGCGGTCTCGAAAGTTGCGATAGGTGCCCGTCTCGTCATCAAGACGAATTTCGAAATCGGCATACGCTCCAGAAATTCCAATGTAGGGATGGATTTTTGCGTACTCGCCGCTGGTCACCGCGTGTTCCTGACCCGTGGATTTATGAAACAAAACTAAAGGTGTCGATAGAAACGCAATGTTATCGTCGAAATCGAAGAAATAAAAACTGCGGCCGCCAAGATGGAAGTTCCGATCTTTTTCCGGATGTCGCTGAATTCCTAGTTCTAATTGCCCCTTTTGGGAGGGCCGATTCGTCATTCTTAACCTCAACAGTGTTTTAGAACACCAGTCCGACAGAGACGGCTGCACCGAAGCCATTGTCGTTGGCCTTTTCCATTTCATCCTTCGCGGACGGAATGTCGATGCCAAAGCCTCTAGTAACCGTGGGCTTTTGTAGCATGAACCGGTAGCCAACATCTAGCGAGAGTGAAAAAAACTCTCTATAAATCGACCGGAATGCTACCGTCGGCCATGCCGAAATCGAGCTTCCCTGGTCATACTTAGCTTCTCCGGTATTTGCCGAATAGGTTTTACGTCCCCCATTCGCATAATTCAGGTTCATACCCGTCGAAACTTGCCCGTGGCAAGTGAACAAAAAGAAGCACGTGGTTTTCGGCCAGTTGTATACAAAGTAGCGCGCGCCACCGGTCAAAAACCAACCGAGGTTGTCTAATCCGGCGCCGCCATTCCACTCCAAGTGATCGTTCAGAGCATTGTGATAGGTAAACGCGGTCGTCCCCGTTGAGGAAGAAAACCCGGTGAACGTAAAGTCAACACCCTGCCAAGCCGGTAGAGTATGGTTTTTCATCGCCTCTTTTTCGGGATCAATCCATTTCGCCGATGCTAAAGACCCGACGAACACGCTAACTAACAATAGACTTAAGAATATTTTGCGCATGACTTACCTCTTCTTGCGTTTCTGTCTGGAAACAACTTTCGTCACGTTTAGCTGGGACTTCAGCGCGGACTTGCTTCGGAACTTAGATCCACCGGTTTTTTTTGCACTGGCAAGAGCCGCGAAGGCCGCATCCGTTTCGGCATCGGAATCGTCTTCCGCCCCGTCTTCAGCGGCCGCTTCCACAACTGTGGGTTCCGCCTTTTTAACGACTTTTTTTGCCGGCGCTTTCTTAGACTTTGCGGTCTTCGATTTCGTTTCGGCTTTAGGTGCGGCGTCGGGCTTAGATTTCGCCTTCGATTTCGCCTTGCCCTTCGCTTTCGGAGGCGT
>JACMRP010000229.1 GCA_014376325.1 Pseudobdellovibrionaceae bacterium | reverse complement strand
GGTACTGGGGGACTTTCATTTTACCTTCGGAAGCCTTTTTATAGGCGTAGGTCGGAACCTCTACGCAGGACATCTGTTGGTCGTCTTCAAAATCCATTTTGTAATCGTACGGAATTTTTCTATTGGCGGCGTCTACTGCAGCCGCTGCGGCTTTTACGCCAAGGTTCGCATCTTTAGGACGAAGAACCATCAAGCGTACGTTTTCATTTTTAAGCGCGAAATCGATATCGTAAGCTGCGACTCCTTTGCCGACGTAAGACTCGACTGTATCCGTTTTATCTGCTGCCTTATGCACAACGATCGTGTGACTAAAATGCGAATGGTTTTCGCTGATTTGGGTAATGATCGCGCTAAAAAATGAAACTCCGCGTGCGATCATGACGTCACCATTCTGAAACTCAAAACGGGCGGCACCTAAATCCTGCCGCACTAAATATTTAGGATAAGCTTCTCTATTGAAAATCGGCACCGGTTGAATTTGAAAATCCAACTTCAAAGGATCTAGATCAGGCACCAGGTACGCAAAGGATCCCAAAAAATCTTCCGCGTCCCGAAGCAGATGAAAAATGTTTCGTGCTTTAGCCGCGCACTGAATGTTTAGCATTGGCAACTTCTGATGAAGTGCCAGTCTGAGCTGGAAAAGGCTGGGTATTAAACCGGCCGATTCTTTTTGCAAAACCTCGTTCGGAAAGTTTTCCCATTGAATGCTTTCTAGACCTTGCTGAATGTCGACTAGGCTGACTTCGCAAGGGTCCATCTGCAAATTTTGAAGGTAGCTCTGGATTTGGTACTGTAGCATCAGTGTATTCTCAAAAGTTTTAGTTTGTGCCAGACTCAAAGCGGAAAAAGACATCAACAGAACGAACAATAGAACTTTGTGCATTCGCAAGCCTAACACGAGTCAATTTGCCCCGCCTAGCAGGATTTCTGAGCGACGGGGGAGCTGAATAAGAAACCATGCAGGCTTCAAAGCGGGCACCTATTTTGCTTTCCTAAGTTTAGAAACGAAAAAAACAAAGGAGCATCCAATGAGCAAAGAAAAAAAAGAAATCGAAATGCCAGAAGACACATTTAACGGCAACTACAGCGCAATGCCAAAAGCGATGGGCACACCAAACATAAACAAGGATACAGACATCGGCGAATCAGAAATAGAATTCGGCGAAATGAACGAAGAAGACGCCATAGAATCGGGCTATACGGGCAAAGACGGCAAAGCAATCTCAACAGCAAAACAAGACGTAGAAGGCAACCCAACAGGAGCGTACACAGACATAGGAGCGGGCAGAAGCTCAGTAGTCCACCACCACAACGAAAAAAAAGATCTACATTAAGCGGTCCGCGAAGCGGCAGCGAAAAGGCGACTAGCGAAGCGGAAGCCAAAAACGCGCGGGAAGAGACGTCAACTTTTTAGATTTCCTAAATGCGAGTTCCGCAGGCGAACCACAAACCAAGTGCGGTAGCCATCCGAAGAAAAAAAGAGGCGCGGTTGTTTGAGCATTTAGGAAGTCTAAAAAGTTGGTACCCGAGACAGGACTTGAACCTGCACACCTTGCGGCACTAGATCCTAAGTCTAGCGTGTCTGCCATTCCACCACTCGGGCACTGTAAGAGCTTACAGAAAAATATAATAACTGAACTTGAACTAAACCTGAACGACCTTTTTATAATCCGGAGCGCGCATAAGATTCGCGAGCTCTTTTTCGGTGTCCATTTCAATTCGAATCAACCAGCCCTGATTCATTGGATCGTCATTCAATACCGAAGGATCGTCATTCAGTCCAGCGTTGATTTCAATCACGGTGCCAGAAACTGGAGAGTACAAGTCACTCGCCGCTTTCACGGACTCGATGACGCCGAAAGATTGACCTTGAGTCACTTTTTGACCTTCTTCCGGAAGTTCTACGTACACGATTTCGCCTAATTGCTCTTGAGCAAATTCGGTGATGCCAACGGTCACGATGTTTTCGTCAACCTGAGCCCACTCATGTTCTTTGGTGTAGTAAAGTTCTTCAGGAATATGAAATGCCATGAGGGCTCCTTATTTTGTCTTCTTAAAAAATCTACGGCGACTTTGTCACGAAAGGCGTTTTGCAAACCTTTGCTTTCACTTTTCGGCCCCGGATGTCGACGGCGAACTCGGTGCCTTCTGTGGCAAAATCCGATTCCACATAGCCGATACCAATCGGTTCATCCAGAGTTGGGGAGTGAGTCCCACTAGTTACCTTGCCGATTTCTTTATTGTCAAAAGAAAACAGGGAGTAACCCTGTCGCGGAATCCCTTTCTCTAGCATCTTGAAACCAATCAGCTGCTTTTTTAAGCCGGCGTCTTTGACCTTCAACATCGCGGCTTTACCGACGAAATCTTTAGCCGCGGGCTTGATGGCCCAACCGAGTTTGGCTTCGAAAGGATTCGACGTGTCATCAATTTCGTGTCCGTAGAGGGACATTTTGTACTCGGTCCGCAGAGTGTCGCGCGCCCCTAAGCCGATCGCTTGGACTCCGTAGTCTGCTCCGACCTTCAGCAGATCTTGCCACAAGGTCGCGGCGCCGGTGGCTTCGATAAATACTTCGCCGCCGCGCTCGCCGGTGTAACCAGTCGTTGCAAATAGGCATTGGAAGTTTTTGTATTTGAACGGATGAACCGCGAAGGTTTTCATATTGCTGGCCGTAAAACCAAAAATTTTGTCGCAGAGGGCGAGTGCTTTAGGACCTTGAATGGCAATTTGTCCCCAATAAGAAGACTCATTCGTAATTTCTGCGCCCTTGTTGTTTTCCACCATCCACGCGAAATCTTTGTCGGCATTAGAAGCGTTCACGCAAACTAAATAATCTTCATTCTTTTTCAAGCAATACACGATGATGTCGTCGACCAGCCCGCCTTCGGCATTCGGCAGAAGACTGTACTGCGCTTCATTTTCATTGAGCTTAGAGACGTCGTTCGTGGTCAGCCACTGAAGGGTCTCTAGGGCCTTGGGCCCTTTGAAGCGAACCTCGCCCATGTGGGACACGTCGAAAAGTCCCACATTAGATCGGACGTTGTCGTGCTCTTCACGAAGTCCTTTGTACTGAACGGGCATCCACCATCCGGCGAAGTCGACCATCCGCGCACCCAGCTTGACGTGCTCTTCAGACAGCGGCGTTTTCTTAATATTTTGTGCGTCCATGGTCCTCCCGGAATACTTTGGCAATGTCCCTGTCCTGTAGAGGCTTGTCAACCTGGGCCATTTGCTGGATATTGTCATGATGTCTTTGCCTAAGCTGGGTCCACGTCTGCAGTTTATTTTTGAGCACTTGATGCCCGGACTGCCGGTGTGGGATGTGTGTTGCGATCACGGATACCTTGGTATGTCAGTGTTGCGGTCCGGCCTCTTTCCCGAAATCCATTTTGTGGATCAGGTTCCTTCCATCGTTGCGAAACTTGAAGCGAAGCTCGCGAAAATTGCTGGTTCAGAAAAATGCCGATTCCATGCATTAGATGCAAGTATGCTGCAAGAGACGATCACCGGTAATCTGGTGATTGCGGGCATCGGCGGTTTGAACATGATTCAAATTTTAGCAAAGCTTCAGAAAAATCATCTCCTGCGAACACAGCGAATCGTGCTTTCAGCGCAAAAAGATCATGAAAAAGTAAAAGATTGGTTCCTTGAAAATCAAAGCCGCTTTTCAATTCTTCAAGAAATATTCATCCCTGAACGTGGCCGGAACCGGTCAGTTTTTATCGTAAACTCAAAAAGTTAAGCAAATTCTGGTGATTGTGCGGACTGAGCCT
The DNA here is from genome assembly GCA_014376325.1 of Pseudobdellovibrionaceae bacterium. The sequence goes on along the minus strand of JACMRP010000229.1, from coordinate 9,194 downwards.
GGTCGAAACTAATTCAAGAGTTTCTCAAATTAGCTTGCCAATGATTTGCGCATATCTTAACCATATGCACTTCGCGGGTAACTCAAAATTAGTGTGTGGAAGATGAATCATTCAAAATCGATGAGTTCGGCCGATTTCCGTGAATTTCTTGATCGTGAGCTTTCGCAACGAAGCTTTCTAAACCCAAATTACTCTTTGCGGGCTTTCGCTCGTGACCTGGGTGTAGACTCTTCGTTTTTGTCGAAATTGCTCAACGGAAAACGTTCCATGACGGCAAGAACTATCCTCACCTTGGCGCCGCGTTTGTCGCTCACGGAGGACCAAATTCAGTCTTACGTACGGGGAGCAAATGGCCGCCGCCGCAGATTTTCAATGAGTCATGAAAATTACGCTCCAATTGTTGAGCTAGATAATGTTTCAGAGCAATTAGACTGGGCCCACCTAGCTTTGCTTGCGATGTTTGACCTAAAGGGTTTTAATCCTGAGACATCATCGATCAATCAACGACTGGATTTTCCATGCGAAAAGTTAGAAGTTCTGCTGACCGACCTCGCCGCGATGAAACTAATCGCAAAGTCTGAAGACGGAACTTGGTGCAAAGAAAAAAACCGCTACAGTATTTGTTCTCGAAAATTCCCGCGACTAAATCACGTCAAAAGGCAAATCTTAGAACAAGCCGCGATTATGATTCCGGAAAATTTTGGCGACCACAGTGCTATGACGTTTGCGATTTCTGAAGCGAGAATTCCGGAAGCTAATAACAGAATCATAAAGTTCCGTCGTGAGCTCGCGGAGTTTTTGCACGAAAGCGACGACAAAGATCACGTATATCACTTGTCGATATCACTATTTCCAGCAATTAAAAACCTTCGTTAAGTCGAGATCTTTTCAGAGATCCGAATTTCATTTGAAACTTTTTGCGAGGCTTCCGGAATATTTATAAGCACTCCTCGAGGGATTTCTTGATCGATGCCGCTTTTGTGAAGCCAAGCTAAAAACTCGCGGGCCTCGCTTCTGCAGACTAACTGACGGTCCTTGCCCTTTTCCTTCATTCGGTCGCCAACGGTACGCGCGATTCTGGAATCCCTCTGTGGCGCCGGGGTCCTTCTAGCCAACAGATAGCTGAAAGTAAGCGTCCGGTTTTTCATTGGCAGGTTTTGTTCAATCTGTTCAAACCATTTTGGCATCGTAAAAAGAATTCGATCGTGGCACCAGTCGGTCTTTGACTGCGTAAGCAACGGACACAGCCCTTGTTGAGTGCAGGGCGCCCATAAGCTGTAACCATCATCGATGAGTCTTTGCCGAAGACTCATTAAGAGTCGCCCATCCTGCTGAGTCGAAGGCTCTAGAATCATCAGCGCTTCCGACTTTTTTGCCCACGCGGGTATTTCTTCGATTTCGGTCAGTGAATAAGAAAAAACGCTGAGGCAGCTTTTTGGATTTTCAACTTGGTCAATTTTGTCCGACCAAGTCACATTCGCTCCGGGCGGTAGGAACGAATACTTCGAGCAGATGTCTTTTGCACGTTCGACTAATTTAAAATTTTTAAAATCGTCCGCGAGGGCTAAGCTTGCGGTGCCAAAACCGGCACCGAAATCAACTACGTGATCCAGCGACTCAAAAAAACCGTTTCCGCGTGCCTCAGTCACAACCGCCTGAACGCGTGCGTGGTTTAACGGCATAAAATAAACTAAGTAAGCAATCTGTGCCCAAGGTTCTTTCCAGGGTGTGCTGCCTTCTGGGTTTGCGATGAAGTAGTCAGAAAGTTTTTTGACGGATTCGGCTAATTTTTTAGAATCCATCAGTGATATCCCGAAGTATTTTTCAAGATTCAGATCAATAGATTTTTCTAAACTGCCAGGAACTTGGAAATATCTTTGCATCTAAGTTAGTTCCTTCAGCACGCGGTCGACAGTAATGGTTCGCATTGATTCCGAATCGGGACTACCCGCTATGGGGGAAAACAAATGGACATCGGGTCCGCGCGCCGCCCACCTGGTCTGCGTTTGCACGCGAATCAAAGAATAGAATCCAAAAACACGGGTTCCGAGACTTGCCGCCAAGTGCAAAACCCCGGTGCTAGGAGCAAAGACCGAGTCCGCCTCGCTGAGCAGATATAAAAGCTCGGACGGATTCAGCATGCTTTGCAGATTCAGGACCTGAGGATCTTGAGCGAAACCAGTTTTTATTTCACTGAGCCACGGTTCGTCCGCCGGAGTTCCCGTTAAGACGACCTTGTAATTTATAGATAATCTTTTAATGAGTTCGATGTAATTTTCCGTTGGCCAATTGAGAGCCGAGCCGGCCATGCCCGGGTGCACGATCATGAAGCGTTTCGAAAGTAGGTTGTGCAGTTGCAAAAGTTCGGGATGAGCCGGCGCTTTTAAGCGAAGGACCGGAGCGCTCTTTTCAATAACTCTTTGCGGGTCTAGCTGACGAACAAGGTCCAAATTGTAATCGGCTTCATGCTTAATCGCGCGGCTTCGCTTTTGACGTACGCCCATGTTTAAAAAAAGAAGGCTATGCCATTTAGAAGTGACCCCGATCCGTTTCGCAATATGGTTCTTCCAAAGTGCGAAGTTAACCCACCAAGGAGCCTGAAAGCTGATCGCGACGTCCGGTTGAAAGTCGCGAATATAATCTTCAAGTATTTTTCGCCCAGCGACCGAATCATTTTTATCGAGCTCAATAAACTTACGAGGCGGTACGGAATTTTCGGGAATAAACGCAAGACCTTTTGCGATGACCCAAGTGACATCCCAATCGCGCAACAATTGAACTTGGTCAACGGGCAGAGTGCAGATCAGGTCGCCGATTTTATCTAATCGAATGAATAAGGCCTTCTTCATAAACTCAACTTATCACGGCTCAAAAGTTTTTAGAAGTGTAAGTCCATCGAAGCGGTTGATTGTCGCGAACGCGATTCAAAAGTTCTTTCGGAATAACGTCACCCCGAATCGCGTGAAAGAACATTTCTTTCTGTCCATCGACGTCGTTACGTATATTCGTTAAGTTTGGACTATGGCCGCCTTTTACTAAAATCAACAACTGGCGGGCACCTGTTGGTACGGATTTGTAATGTCTGATGGCTTCTGGCGCAGCCGTCGCACTGTCGTTAGATCCTTGAAAATACGTGACCGGAACCGAAACTGGAAAGTCTGCTGCCTGATAAGTTTTGGTTTTGGTAGCAGCTAGCTGCCGGCAAATTTCAATAGATTCGTGATCAATCGTGGGCACCAGCTGCCCGTCGATCAGTGAATCGTAACTGACCAATGTGTTTTCGTTAAAGCTAAGTTCGCGGCAAAGGTTCATGTAGTAGGGGACGTCATTCATCGCGAACAAAACATGCGGAGTGTAGTTTAACGGCGCGAACATATCGCGAACGCGTTTCAACAGTTCCGCGAAATTTTGTTCGTCATCGATCGCCAGCAACTTAGATTTTAGCGATTCCAAAGCATCGTTCGCCATCAACATTTCTCGCGTAAGTCGCGAAAACCAAATATCAGGCTGGTGGTGCACCTGAACTATTTGTTCCATACGTTCGCGTATCTTATTTGGTAGACTGTCTAACATTTTTTGCAGTAGTTTTCGACGGTGGGGGGCTTCCCAAACTTCGGTACCGCCAGAAGCCATGGTACCTTCCAGAACAAGTGCTCGCGTTGCCTGCGGAAACAAAGATGCGTAGATCGTTGCGGGCACCGTACCGTAAGATAAGCCGTACACTCCCCAACGCGTGATTTTTAAGAACTTACGAACTGCTTCCGCGTCTCTGGCAACTAGCTCCGCGCCGTAGAATCTTGGATTCAAATACTGACTGAGATTCGTTGGACGCGAACATCCAATGCCGCGTTGTTCGATAATGATAACGTTGAGTCCAGAATCAAGTTCTTGTTGGAACAATCCCCAGTGGGCCGGAATTCCTGGTCCACCAGAGAAATAAACCATCGATTCGCGAGCGGGATCGAATCCACCTTGCGCAAATGCGTACACTTCGGTCGTGCCTAAAGCAGGGAGTTTTTCATCCACGGGGACGGTGACGTAGAAACCTTTTTCGTGCGCCACAATTTCGGAATATTTCTGCTCACAAAGAAAACGCCCGGACTCGTAAGTGGCGGGCGTTGGCAGTTCGAGCCTTGCGTTTGCAAAGTTCGTAAATATAAGACTGAAGAAGAAACCGAAAATTAGTAACACTGTCCATCACGGTATTGGACAAGTTGAGTGACCGAGGTCCGCGGGCTGTCTTCACACTGAGCTGCGACCGAATACCAAATGTACTTTGAAGGATTGTAGAAACGATTGTCGACATCGCTGACTTTGATATCGGCCACGTTGATTTCACAGTCAAATGCAGCAGCTTGGGTGACTACTTTTTCGATACCTAGATCGCGGCATTCGCGCCCTATTTCTTTGTCCGATATTGCGAAAGCGGGAAGGGCTAAGAGACTCAGACTGAGGGTCATTAAAAACTTCACTTGGAGCTCCTGTTTGCATCACTGATGTATAAGAAATTAGATCAGCAGTTGAAGGGCCGCATCCGCGAGCCCGGGACTGATATAGACCAATTAATGCAAAGTGTCAAGACGCTCCAGCTGAATTAGAATGAAGTAATTACATCTACTTATATGAATCGACACTAGGGCAAGCACAGACTAAATTGCGGTCCCCATAAACATTGTCGACGCGTCCTACAATTGGCCAGTACTTATTTTCCCGGAGCCATTTTACAGGGTAGGCCGCTTGTTCGCGGGTGTATTTGTGATCCCATTCGGACTTCATCAAAGACTCTGCTGTATGCGGAGAGTTCACCAATGGATTGTCTTTGATGTCGAGCTTGCCTGATTCGACGGCCTGAATCTCTTCGCGGATTGAGATCATCGCTTCGATGAAGCGATCCAGTTCGGCTTTCGGTTCGCTTTCGGTGGGTTCGACCATCAGGGTTCCGACTACCGGCCAAGACATCGTCGGCGCATGGAAGCCGTAATCCATTAAACGTTTTGCAACGTCAGAGACGTCAATGCCGCTGGTCTTTTTAATGTCACGAAGATCTAAGATGCACTCGTGGGCGACCAAACCTTCTTTGCCTTTATAGACGACCGGGTAATGGGCCGCCAATTTTTTAGCGATGTAGTTCGCATTGAGGATTGCAACGAGGCTTGCTTTCTTTAATCCTGCGGCTCCCATCATCGTGATGTAAGACCAAGAGATCGGCAGAATACTTGCGCTGCCCCACGGAGCTGAAGTCGTGGCGCTGATGCCAGTTTTCGGTCCCGCTTCAGGTTGTAAGCTGGAAGTCGGAAGATATTTTTTGAGATGTTCTCGGACGCCAATCGGTCCGACGCCGGGGCCACCGCCCCCGTGGGGAATCGCGAAAGTTTTGTGCAAATTCATGTGGGAAACGTCGGCACCGAATTCGGCAGGACGGCAGAGCCCAACGAGCGCATTTAAATTGGCGCCGTCCATATAAACTTGTCCACCGTTATCGTGAATAATTTGGCAGATGTCTTGAATGCTTTCTTCAAACACGCCGTGAGTTGAAGGGTAAGTTATCATTAAAGCCGCAAGATCATTTTTGTGCGCTTCGGCCTTTGCTTTTAAATCGGCAACTTCGACGTTCCCTTGCGAATCGCAACTAACCACGACGACTTTCATTCCGGCCATGACGGCAGAAGCAGGATTTGTTCCGTGTGCAGAACTCGGAATTAAACAGATGTTGCGATGACTTTCGCCCTTATCGATAAAGTATTTTCGAATCACCAACAGACCGGCGTATTCTCCCTGCGCGCCCGAGTTCGGCTGGAGGCTGACTCCGCTAAAGCCAGTGATGTCGCAAAGCTTATTTTCAAGATCATGGATCAACTCGATGTAACCTTGAATCTGACTTGTCGGAGCGAACGGATGCATTTTATTGATTTCTGGCCACGAAACCGGAACAAGCTCGGTCGTCGCGTTCAGCTTCATCGTGCAAGATCCGAGCGGAATCATCGAATGGGTCAGCGTGATGTCTTTATTCTGAAGCATGTGAATATAGCGCGTGATCTCTGGCTCAGAGCGATGACTGTTGAACACAGGATGAGTCATGTACGCGCTCGTGCGTACAAAGTTCGCGGGCCAAGAGCACTGCAGAGTCGCATCGAGCTCCGCCGCCGTAAAGGCGACCTTCTGGCCAAGGTTGAAGGCTTGCAAAATGTCGTTCACGACTTGCAGATTGCAAGTTTCATCGAGCGCGATGCCGACGGCGCTGTTATCGTAAACTCGGAAGTTCATTTGTAAAGCTTCGGCCGCTTTCGCGATCTCTTGTGCCTTCGGAGTTTCTATTTTTAATGTGTCGAAAAAGGGCGTCGCCGGAACTTTGAAGTTTAATTTTTTCAGTCCTTCAGCCGTGATCGCGGTCATGCGATTTATCCGTTGCGCGATTTTTTTAAGACCTTGGGGTCCGTGATAAACCCCGTACATGCTGGCCATATTGGCGAGCAATACCTGCGCGGTGCAAATATTCGAGGTCGCCTTTTCGCGGCGGATATGTTGTTCGCGAGTTTGCAGGGCTAAACGCATCGCGGGTTTACCATGACTGTCGACAGACACGCCGACGATTCTGCCGGGCATGATACGTTTGTAAATGTCTTTCGTCGCTAGGAAGGCCGCGTGGGGTCCACCAAATCCGAGCGGAACGCCTAAGCGCTGTGAATTGCCGACGACGATATCCGCGCCCCATTCACCCGGTGGGGTCAGCAAAGTTAGCGATAATAAATCCGCAGATGCAACCACCATTGCGTGGGCATCGTGCGCCGATTTCGTCATCGACTGATGATCCTGAATCACGCCTTCAGTATCGGGGTATTGAACGAACACCGCAAACACCGGGGTTTTAAAATCAAAAGTATGGGGATCCTGCAAAAGCATCTTAAAGCCCAGCGGCTCAGAGCGAGTTTTTAAAACTTCGATGACGTGAGGATGCATCTTCGGTGAAACCACGAAGGTTTCGACGCCATCGTTTTTATGAAGTGCGTGGGCCATGGCCATCGCTTCTGCGGCAGCCGAACCTTCGTCGAGAAGGGAGCTATTCGAGATTTCCATACCGGTCAGTTCAATAACCATCGTCTGAAAATTCAGAAGAGCTTCCAAGCGACCCTGAGCAATCTCGGCCTGATAAGGAGTATAAGCCGTATACCAAACTGGGTTTTCTAGAATATTCCGCTGAATCACGGTTGGGGTGATCGTATCGTTAAAGCCTAAACCTAATAAAGATCGGAAGACCTTGTTTTTAGAAACGATCTTTTTTAGGTTCGCGAGCAGTTCGTACTCAGACACCCCTTCACCGACGATAGAGTAGCTCTTGGTCGTACGGATCTTCTGCGGCACCACCTGGTTTGCCATCTCCTCCAGGGAAGAGAATCCGAGCTCCTTCAGCATAGCCTGAATATCTTCGTCGCGAGGTCCGATATGCCGGCCCATAAATTCTTGGTGAGTTGAGTTCGCAGAATACTTCAAAGAAACGTCGTTTGATTGCATGGAAACCTCTGGGATATGTACGGAAAGGCTAGCACAGAGTGTTTGATCGGGATAGTGATGGCGCGGCTGGTATAAGGGGGCAAACCCGGTTTATCCGAAGAAAACCTTCGGTTTTACCCAAAAAAAACCGTAGGTTTTATCCTACGGCTTTAGAATTTTGCGTTTAGTTTAAGAACTAAGCTTTTTTCTTCGCGGTCGCTTTTTTAGCTTTTGGCGCTGCTTTTTTTGCCGTTGTTGATTTAACGGCTTTTTTAGCAGTGGCCGCAGCTTTTTTCACCGGAGCAGTCTTCAACGCTTGGTTTGCCTTCGCGCGAATTTCTTTTTCCAGTTTATTCTTTTGGGCGATCAATTGTTTTTTATAACCTAAGATGTTTTTTTCGAGGCTCATCGCAGACTTTTTGAATTTCGCGAGAGTTTTATCCATCTCTGAGTTCAGTTTAGTTTGCAATACATGTACGTCCTGGATAACTGCTTGAACACGTTTATTCTTTGAGAGTTCAGTGACTAGTTGTTGAATCTTATTTTCCATTACACGCTCCTTCGATGGGTGTGTGTATAGCTCTCATTGCCCTAAATTAAAAGACTATTGCAATATTTTTACGAAAGTTTCTGACATCAAAGAGTGAAACTAAAGTTTTTGACCAACATTCCGGGCAGCTTTTTTCCGCCGAGAGCGCGCTCGTAGTAGGTTCCCACGGATGGATCCACCTCAGTAAAATCAGTTACCGCAAGCAAGTCTTCACCCCAAACGTCCAGCATGCTGACGTCAAAGCGCATATCTTCGATTGGGGCGACGATTTCTCCGTTTTCGACCCACATACATGCGTACCTGGTCATCCCGGTCACACGCGCGTTCTGTAGATCGCTCCAATTCAAATAGTGCAGGTTCGACAAATAGAGTCCCGTCCCTAATTGCTTTAAGATTTCGGATTTCGATAAGGTTCCAGGAGCGATATCGAGCGCACGCGGACTTTCCCAAAGCGACGAAGCGAAGTTGCCGGGGACTCCGTACTCTTTGGCGCTCCTAGAATTTACTAACAGTTGCTGAAGCACTCCTTCAGTCACTAGCGGTAAATGTTCAGCGGCAAGTTCACCGAGTGAATTAAACCGCGGGGTCAGCCCCAGTTTGAAGTTTTCAGAGATAGAAAGCAGCGGAGACAATGTCCGTTGTTTTTCCATTAACTTTTTGAAGGCACAAGCGCCGTTTTTATACTCGCGATAACTGAGCGCTCCCATGTCGAAGACCTGGGATATTTCGCTGAGCGCTGCCGGAGCCAGATAAACTTTGTATTTACCGGGCTGAATTTTTTTGCGGGGACGGTTCAGTAAGAGCAACTGCCGCTGAGCCGATTGAACGCTTTCGTTAAAAGATTTTTGATTCCAGTGAAATGCGGCATAGGTTGATTTGACTGCGCGTTCGCCATCGTACAAAGAATAATCAACGAAAAAACTTTCGTTCGCGAACCAATGATCTTGGCCAAGCGAATTGCGATTGCCGTTAACGATCGTTCCGCCGGCATAAAGGCCCGCTAAATCCACTTCGGCACCGGGACCGGCGATTGCCGTAATTAATTCTTCACCTTCTAGCAACTGCCCCGGATATTCTGCCAGACTGGTGCCGTGATTCGCGAAGGGAACCAAAAAAGGATCCACCGGCAAAAAATGCAAATCAGCGCGGGCTTCTT
>JACMRP010000228.1 GCA_014376325.1 Pseudobdellovibrionaceae bacterium | reverse complement strand
AATAGTGAATGCCCGAACCTTGAGCGGTTCGATGTTGCGTCGAGCGAGGGCCATTTTGTTCGCGTCGTCTTCTTCTTTTTTCAGATCTTCGAGAGGTACGATTCGTAACACGTTTCCTTGACGGCTGTAACCCAACTTACGAGCCTTCATGATCATGACTAAGGCTTGGTCCCACGGTACTTGGCGGAGCTTAAGACTGATATTGCCTTTTACTTCGTCCGTGATTACCATGTTAACGCCGCTCTCATCCGTAATAAATTTCAGGGCATCGCGAACATCGATGTTGCTGGTTTCAATAGAAATTTTTCTTCCGTAAAACTTGGTATTCCCCGAAAGAAATTCTTGCAGCGACTGACTTGCCAGAATGTTGTTGCTGTTAAGATCCACATTCCCGTCCGCCGCGCCCTGAGTCAAGTCGGATGCGGGCTCAGACAAATCGCTACCTTCACCCTTCGATTTTTGCGTCGCCACGTTCATGGATTCGCCCGCAGATGTGATCACTAACAGAGAATTACCTTCTTGTTGAATAGTCGGCTCTGGAAATCCGTCACGCATTTGCACGACGATCCGGGCCACTTGGGAACCATTCGCCTGGTACGCATCGACCGCGCCAACCGCACCTTTGATATCGCGGGTGTTTAAGGTACGTTTTAATTTTTTAGGCAGTAACGAATTTGAAATCTCGATCACGTACTGTTTTAGTTCTGGATTTGCGCGCGTGGTGTAAGTCACTGGAGCGGTCGATTCGATGACAACCGTTCCGCCGGAGTCATTCGCTTTGTACTTAAGTCCCGTAATTTCTATAGGCTTTTCTGTCGCCGCTGGTACGTCCGGAGCGGGTACATTTTCGGTGGACGTAATAGATTCGTCGATAGTGGGCGCCGGAGTTTCGGCTTGCGCCATTGGAGCATCAGGCAAAGAATCCGCAACGGGAGAATTTTCGGCAATCGGCGTTTCGGGCTGCAATTCAGACTTTGCTTGTTTGTCCAAGTCGTCTTGACCAAACTGCTGGTCAGCTCCGCTTGCCTGATTTACTTCGTTTTCCAATGATAAATCCGCATCGCCGCCAGCTGCCGCTGAAGGAGGCGCTTCGGGGGCGGTCGCCGTGTCGCCCGTACTCGCGGCGGCAGCGTCGTTACCGAAATCAGAAAATTCGTCCTTTGCACCGCCAGAGGACGCGGCGGCGCCGGAGTCTTCCGATCCGTTGTACGATTGAGTCGTGAGGGAATCCTCCTCCTCGGACTGCCTTGATGCGCAGCTGAGCAGGTTTAGTACGAATGCCCCAAGTATCATCAGTCTAATGAATCCTTTCATTAGGTCCTCCTGATTGTGCGAACTTATTTCTTAAGTTCGAGTATCTTAACTTCTTTTGTAACAACGCCTTCAGTTTCAATGCTTTCGACGACGACTACTTCGCCTTCACGAATCGCGACTACTTGGCCACCATTTCGACCAATCTTCGTCGTTTTCTGTAACATGTAGATCTTGCCGTCTGGATCTTTCACCATCGCGCGAGGATTACGAACCTCCCACATCACGGCCACGATTTCGAATCTTGCGATATCCCAACGCTGGAGCGGGTCTGATAAATCTATTTTAATCGTACTCGGTGCTGGTCGATATTTTCGGTACGGCTGGAATGGATCCCGTCGACCGGTCGGATCGTAGTGATACTGATCGTCCGTCGCGAATTGCGGAATCAACGGCACGGCGCCTGAATCCATCGGCGGTATCTGATCGGCCGTTGCCGGAACGCTTGGCGAAATTTCATTCACCGCCGGAGCCGCGGGCGCGGGTGCCGCCGCTGCCGGACTTACCGGAGGTGCGGAAGCATCTGACGTCGGAGGAGTTGTCTGCGCATTTGGGGGCGGCTCGGTCGGCGCTGGTGGAATGGCGCTCCCCGTTGCGGTTGAATCCTGAAATTCGGGCGGCAAATCGCCATTTTGCGGAGCCTGAGAAACTGGTGCTGGAGGTGGCTGCTGCGCACGGGCCGTCGACACAAGTTTTAAGCTAAGAAAAAGCGCGAACCAAAGCCCGATCGATGCGGCTACAATGTAAGTCACGATCCAGCGAACTGACTTCATGGTCTGCCCGCCGGTGGTTGTTGCGTGCCGTCTGCCGCTTTTTGCGGTTCTGATGCAAGCTTATAGCTGACCACTTGGCCTTCGAATTTTAAAGGACCTTGCAGACCCGCTTCGGGATTCGGTGCGATAATCGAGAAATTTAAAATACGAGTTAAACGCTCTAAATTCGAAGTATGATAAATAAATTGCGCGATCTGAGAGTATGAGCCTTCAAGATTCACGTCGACCGGAAGCTCATCCACAACTTCTTTTTTTGCAAGGATGCCTGGTTTTTTCAACTTCACGCTGACGCCGGAAGTTTTCGCAACCGAATCAATCGCGCGAACCATGTCGGAAGATTTCAGCTCTGACGGTAACTTCTTCGAAATAAATGCGTACTGTTCGCTTAGGCGCCCTACGGTGTCCTTCATACGAGCTTCTTCTTGTAGCGTGGCTTCAGTGTCTTTTTGCTTAGCTTCGGCGGCAACTAGCTGAGTGTTGAGTCCACCAATCTGTGCCTGCAATGCCGATCCGTCGTCGTATAACATAAAGTAATAAAGCGCGCCGAGCACAATCCCGACTATAAGTGCACGTCCGTTGGAAAGTCCCGCAATTTTCTCGAAGACCTGATTCATTGTCGACTTCCTGACGTATCTAACATGCAGGCGATCTCGAATTTCTTCAGACTGAGGCCTTCTTGGATTTGCTCTGCAGAACTAATGAGGACGACGTCTTGCAGGAACACGCTCTTCGATAGGGATTCCATAAAGGTTGATATGTCGATGTCGCTAGTGGAAAGACCGCCGAGCAGGATTTTGCCTTCCTTGACATCAACGCGGGTCAACCAGAGTCGCTCCGGAACAACTTGTTGAAATAGGTCGAGTACTTTTACTTCGCGGAAGCGATCTTTCGCGATTCTTTCCAAAGCGGAAATACGCGCCTGGATTTTCTGCTCGTCCTCTTTGAATTTCTTAATTTCGCGGACCGAGTTTTCGGCCTTCAAATTAAATTCGGCAAGCTGGTTCAACTTCGTCTGTTTTTGGACGAGCTCCGCACGAATCGTCGGAATGTTTTGCTGCTCGAAAAAATACAATGCGATCGGGGCCATCATGATGACCAAGATTTTAACGAGTGCGTCTTTGCGGGCCTGATCTGAAACGGGAGTTCCCCCAGCGGCGGCTTCGGCGCCTGCCGCGGCCTGGCTCCCCATCATCATCCCTTTTGGGGAAGCTAGATTGATGCGAATCATGCGCCATCCCCCGACTTACGAATGCCAAGTCCCGTTGCGATTGCGGCAAAATGGCTGATCTGATTAATGTAGTCTTGAGAAAACTTCTTTGGATTTGGTTTTACTTTCGCGAACGGATTGAACGGCTCAAACGGAATGCCGGTAACTCGAGAGACCGTTTCTATCAATCCGGTCGTCACCGAGCTTCCGCCAGTGAAAAAACATCGAGTCAAAGTCAGTCCATTTGTCGTCGCGCTCAGAAAGTCTAAACTGCTTCGAACTTCTTCGGTGATAGTTTCGTTGGTAGAACTAATGATGCTATGGACTTCGTTCGGTACTTCACGCCTAGAAACGGCGCTCAGCTTTAAGGCTTCCGCTTCTTGTGACGATATTCCGAGGCTCTTATGAATATCGTTGGTGTAATTCTGCCCGCCCACCGGAATATCGCGGCAGAAGACGACATCCCCGTTTTGAATGACGACGAAGTTTGTGATCGATGAACCAAAGTTAAGAATTCCGATAACGTCTCTTGAAAATTTTCCGTAGTTCGCTTCGAAACTGTTTGCGAGGGCGAATCCCGAAACATCGAGAACGCTGCATTTCATTCCCGACGCTTCAATGACGGAGGTGTACTGAAACACAAGTTCGTTCTGAGCCGCGATCAGCAACAAATCCAACGTATCTTCAGTGGAACTAGAATTGAGCACGTGATGTGCCAAGCTAATATTATTGATATCGAAAGGGATGTACTGCTCCGCCTCGAAACGGATCTGATCCTGGATTAGCTTTCGATCCATCTTCGGAATGGTTATCTTCTTTACGATAACGGCCGTGCCCCACATTCCAGTGGCGATGTTTTTTCTTTTCGTGCGGATGTCGCTGATCAACCCTTGAACGGCGATCGCGACGGAGCTGACATCGGTAATTTCACCTGCGGTAACGGAATTATGGGGAGTCGGCGCAAAGCCGAATGACATCAATTGCGCACCGGCGCTGGTAACATCCAACTCTGCTATTTTTATAGAGCTCGTGCCTATGTCGAGTCCTAATACTTTTTTTGATCCAAATAGCATTTTTTTCCTAGCCCAATGTAACTTGGCCCCACATTACGAAATAGAAATGTAGACGCAGGTCTAAGTAAAATTATTTCTTTTAGACGAAGGAATGTCAAACGCAGGGGTCTAGCTAAAGGCCGGAAGAAACATATTAAAGTACCACAGGCCGATCGTCTCGCCCCCGAACAGGTGCAAGACTGCACCTAGGGCTAGGTAGGGGCCAAATGGAATGACCGTCTTCAGTCCCTGTTTCTGTTTTCTAGCAAGTGCAAGACCGACGACGCTGCCGATAATTGCGGACACCATAATAACAAATGGAATCGCCTTCCACCCAAGAACTGCGCCGATCCAAGCGAGTAATTTTATATCGCCGCCCCCCATACCTTCATTTTTTGTGAAGAGGTAATAGAAATATGCGAGCGCCCACAAAAATCCGCCACCGAGTAAAACTCCTAAGACCGCATCCATGAACTCACGCTGTGGGTTCAGCCACGCGCCGATCAGCCCGATCACGATTCCGGAAAGCGTAAACTCGTCCGGCAAAATCATGTGGTCGAAGTCGATGAATGTGCAGCATACGAGCGCAAAAATAAAAATTAAAGCTTCCAGCAAGGTCCAAGTAAGCCCGAGGTAAAAATAAGCTAAGCAGAAAAGTACGGCGGTCAGGAGTTCCACAAAAAGGTAACGGAAAGAAAATTTAGCTCCGCAGTTTCGGCATTTTCCTCGTAGCCAAATCCAGGAAACCATCGGGATATTATCGTACCAGGCAATATTTTTTCCGCAACTTTGACAGTGACTCCGCGGTTTTACAACGCTTTCATCCTTCGGCATTCGGTAGATAACAACGTTCGCGAAGCTGCCGAAGCAAGCGCCCAGGTAAAACAAGATAAGATATAAATAAACGTCTAATTCAGACAATGTCTTTTCTCCGGAATATGATACACGCAAATACAAAAACTATCAGAATCCAACCGAAGGAATGTGCGCTCATCCAAACGATATCCTGACCGTCGACACCTTTTTCTAGGAAATAATAACTCTTCCAATTGAAACGATAAAGATTCGGAGCAACCCAATTGATCGCCTTCACCGAATTGATGAACACGGCATCCTTGCTTTTTTCCGCAAAAAACTGTAAGTCGGGAATCCATTCTCCGAGCATGAGTATTCCGAAAGACATCAACAACGCGAGCACCGGACGGACAACGACGCTAAAAAATATAACTAGCGAAAGCGCAATCATAGACTCGAACCAGAGCGATGCCAATATTGTTACGAAATTGACGGCGCTGACGGATCCACCCAGGAGGCCGAAAAGAATTCCTCCGAGTACGAGAACCAGCATCGTATTCAAAGAAATAATCCCGGAAACTTTTCCCATCAAAAACTGATCGCGAGTGATTGGCCGCGCTAAAACTAAAAGCAAAGTCTGCTTTTCGATTTCTTTAGAGATAAGAAATGCGCCCGAGAAAAGCGCGATGCCAACGGAGGCGACCTCGATCGCCGTGAACCCTAAATTTGCTAAAATCCGCTGCTGTTCGCTGAAAGAAAGCGCGCCGAGCAAAATACTGAGTCCCAGAAGGATCACCGCGATGAAGACCACGACGGTAAACAGTCGTTCACGCAGCATCTCTTGAAGTGTCGTTTTCGCAATGACGAAGACTTTTCTCATGATTGGCCACCCTGTCCCTTGGCGAAGCGAAATGCGTCTTCTAGGCTTGCGTACTGATTCATGAATGGTGAGAGTTCGCCGTCGTAAAGCACAACACCTTTGTTGATAACGACCAGGTGAGAGCAAAGCTCTTCCATATCTAAAAGCAAATGACTGCTAAAAAAGAGACTCGTGCCGCGCTTGGCCTCGTCACGCAGAATGTCTTTTACCAATCCACGACCGTCTGGATCGAGGCCAGACATGGGCTCATCTAAAATTAATAGATCTGGTTTATTGATAATTGCTTGGGCAATGCCGACCCGCTGTAACATTCCCTTTGAGTACTGACGTAACTTTTTGTCGCGAGAGTCGAAGAGGTCGACACGCTTAAGTACTTCGTGGGCGCGTTCTAAAAAATCCTTGTTGGATTCCTGGACCAAATTCCAGTGGAGCTTCAGAAACTCGATTCCGGTTAGAAATTCGTACAAATACGGACGCTCCGGTAAATAGCCAATACGAGTTTTAGCGGCCAAATTCAGCGGTTTGCCAAAAAATAAAATTTCGCCACTATCGGGGCGCATAAATTCAAGCATACATTTAATGGAGGTCGTCTTACCGGAACCATTACTTCCAACGAAACCGGTTGTTTCGCATTCGGGGAGCGAAAACGTGACATCTTTCAAGACGTGGCGGGGCTTTTCGAAAAGTCCGCCTGGAAATATTTTATTTAATTTTTTAACTTCAAGAATCGCCATGGGATCATTCTAAACAAAAGATTCCAGTTTTCAAATAAAGACTTCCGTGGCCTTCAGGGGCTGGACATCGCTTTGTCCCGTGCGGGCCTTACGAAGGGCCAACACGAATGCTTCAGCAGCGTCGCTCTCGGTTAAACACGGTATGCTGTAGTCCGTGCAGGCACGGCGAATATCGAAACTTGCTTCGATAGCTCTGCGTCCAGCCGTCGTATTGATCACGAGACTTACGTGGCCCGAGCGAATTCTGTCGACGCAATGGGGACGGCCCTCATCCACTTTTTTGAGTGAAAGGCAACTGACGCCCTTTTGATTAAAATAATCCGCAGTTCCCGCAGTTGCCGAAACCGAATATCCCATTTTGGACAAAACTCGAGCTAGACCCAGCAAGTTCTCTTTATCCTTATTCCGAAGTGAAAAGAAAACTTCGCCCTTTTGCGGGAGGTGCACGTTGCAGGAAATGAACGCCTTCATGAGGGCTTCCGCGTAGTCCGCACCACGACCCATGCTTTCGCCCGTTGATTTCATTTCGGGGCCTAATATTGAATCTGCCTCAGGAAACTTTTTGAACGGGAACACGACGCCTTTTACAGAAACAACGTCGGTGTTGCGCCAGTGAAGATTATCCAACTTCAGCTGACTCTTTGTCATTCCGCAAGCGGCGGCGACGCCGAGGTCGATCAGCGGAATGCCGGTAGCTTTAGCGATGAACGGGACGGATCTAGAACTTCGTGGATTGGCTTCGAGCACGTAAATCGCGTCGTCTTTTACCGCTAACTGAAGATTTAAATGACCAATGACTTTTAATCTTTCCGCCAACTGAATACTGAGAAGCTCGATACGTTCGCAGGTGGATTCACGCAGTCTTTGAGGAGGCAAAACCCCCATGCTGTCGCCGGAGTGAACCCCGGCGGCTTCGATGTGTTCTACGATGCCGCCGATGAGCGTCCAATCGGGACCGCGCACCAAATCGACATCGACTTCAAGAGCCCCGAGTAAAAATTGATCGAGCATGCACGGTCGATCTTTCGAAATGTATTCGCTATGTCTTTCGAAGTAAGATTGAAGCTCGTCGCGATTTTCAACTACTTCCATTCGACGGCCGCCGAGCACGTAACTCGGTCGCAAAATCATTGGATATCCGACCATCGACTCTTGAGCCAATGCTTGGTCAATTCCAGACGCCATGGCCGAGTTAGGAATTCGCAAATCGAGCTCTCGGCAGATTTTACTGAACAGGCCGCGATCTTCTGCGAGCTCTATCGTTTCGAGACTTGACCCCAGTACTTTGAATCCCGCTTTCTGAAGCTTGGGAGCTAAGTTGATCGGCGTCTGCCCGCCTAACTGAGTGACGAAACCAAGCGGTTTTGTGTAGAGCATAATTTCGATCAGGCTTTCGGCCGTCAGTGGCTCAAAGAACAAAACGTCCGAAGTGTCGTAATCAGTGGAAACCGTCTCTGGATTAGAATTCACCATGATGACCGGGTGCCCTGCTTTTTGGAAAGCCTTTACTCCGCGAACGCAGGAGTAATCAAATTCGATTCCCTGCCCGATGCGGTTCGGACCGCTACCAATGATGACGACGGGATTTTTGACCTTCATTTCGACGCTTTTGTTAAACCAATAGGAAGAGTAAAAATAAGGAGTCGATGATTCAAACTCTCCAGCACAAGTATCCACTTGCTGATACCGCGGATGAAGATCGAATTTTTCCCGTAGCTCGCGTACGTCTTTTTCTGGAATTGCGGCGATGGCCGCCAAACGCGCGTCGGTGAAGCCGAGACGTTTCGCATCCAATAGAATTTGCCGATTATCTAGATTGAAATTCTGCTTAAATCTTTTTTCGAAATCGATGATGCCGCTGATTTGCTCTAAAAACCAAGGATTGATCTGGGTCAGAGCCTGAATTTCGGCGACGGTTTTGCCTTCACGAAAGGCCTGGAATAGATGATAGATCCGCTGGCTATTCGGATACGAAACTTTATCAATGGATAAAGTGACTTCAGGTATTGCCTGCGTGCTGCTTTCCATAGAGGCCAATGCCTTCATCAAGGATTCTTGAAGGGTGCGTCCGATACCCATCACCTCGCCAACACTTTTCATTTGGGTATTGAGCGTGTCTTTCGAACCAGGGAACTTTTCAAAAGCAAATCTCGGAATTTTTGTGACAACGTAGTCGAGTGCAGGCTCGTAACATGATGGCGTACTTTTAGTGATATCGTTTCGAATTTCGTCGAGACGGTAGCCGATCGCCAGTAACGCCGCGATTTTCGCGATCGGAAATCCGGTTGCTTTGCTGGCGAGTGCTGAAGATCGACTAACCCGCGGATTCATTTCGATGACGACACGTTCGCCGGTCGTTGCATGAGTAGCGAACTGAATATTTGCGCCGCCCGTGGCGAGGCCCACTTTTTCGATGATTTTGTAAGCTTCGTCTCGCATTTCCTGATATTCGCGATCGCTGAGTGTCTGCTGTGGAGCGACCGTGATACTGTCCCCCGTGTGAACTCCACACGGATCTAGATTTTCGATGCTGCAGACAACGACGAAGGTACCCGAAGCATCGCGCATGACTTCTAGCTCAAACTCTTTCCACCCAAGAATGCTTTCTTCGACCAGAACTTCGGAAGTAGGACTTTCGCGGAGCGCACCGACAAGCATATTTTGATACGCTTCTGGAGTGTAAGCGATTCCGCCCCCGGCTCCACCGAGCGTGAAGTTCGGGCGCAGTATCAGAGGATAACCTAGCTGATCCGCAACTTGCTGACCTTGTTCATAAGTCCGAACCATATGGCTTTTTGGATATTTCGCGCCGACTTGATCAAGGATTCCGCGAAAAATTTCTCGGTCTTCTGCGGCTTCGATGACGGTAGGGGTTGCACCTAAGAGTTCAACTTTATATTTTTCTAGGATGCCGTGCTTATGAAGCTCCAGCGCCAAATTCAATGCGGTCTGACCGCCCAGAGTGGGGATCACCGCATCGGGTCGCTCTTTCGCGATAATCTTTTCGAGAAAATCAATTTTCAGTGGTTCGACGTAGACGCGCGTTGCGATCTCAGGATCCGTCATGATGGTCGCGGGATTTGAATTCACTAAGATGACTTCAAGACCCTCTTTCATCAGTGCTTTGCAGGCCTGAGTTCCAGAGTAGTCGAACTCACAAGCTTGGCCGATGACGATGGGACCGCTACCGATGATGAGAACTCTTTTAATGTCGGCTCTACGAGGCAAGGCGGACTCCTGTCTT
>JACMRP010000023.1 GCA_014376325.1 Pseudobdellovibrionaceae bacterium | reverse complement strand
TTGAACACTTCGTTGCCGTTCAGCTAAACATCCAGAATTTTTTCTCTCGAAGTGTAGATTTTTTGAATCGTGTCCAACCGCTGACGAAATGTCGGGTGTGTTTCGAAGATATCGCGGGCACGCTGACTTTCGGTTTTGGCCCACGTTGTGGCTTCGACGCCATTGCGGTCTTCCAACCAAATATGGAGATCAGTTTCAGAACTTTTCATGCAGAAAGTATTATCAAAAGCCCTGTTTAGATGGCAAGGAGCTCAACGGAATGGCCGTCTGGATCCTGCAGGATCGCCTTCTTGCCATCTGCCATGTCCGTTGGATCGAGGATGGTCATGACTCCGGGAATCATGTTTAGCTTTGCCACCTTTTCGTCCAGGTCGTTAATTCGAAATCCCATCATGACTTTAGGGAAAATGGTTTTTTCTGCGCTAGGAATCGACATCAGTGAAAGCTCGAAATCTTCAATGCAGCTGCGGAAAAGCTCGCCGCCCGAACTGATCTTCACCTTCTCGAATTTGCATCCCAAAATCTCGTAAAACCGAATCATATTCTGTAGATTCGGAGTATTAACAGTGATAGAAGTAAAGACAATTCCCATTTGTCTATGGCACCGTCATTACGGCATTTAGTCAAGAGGCGCCCAAATCGGGAACAGCGGAACTCCCTAATCTGGACTGAGGTTTTATGACTCCCCCTTTAAGCGAAAAAGTTTACCTAAAAGATTACTCAAAACCGGATTTCGAAGTGGAATCTGTGCAACTTGATTTCGATCTGCAAGAAGACTTTTGTCGAGTGGTCGCAGTTTCTAAGATAAAGTCACTGAAGTCAGGAGCCCCCCTGATTTTGAACGGAGAAGATGTCGAGCTCGTATCCGTCGAAATCAATGGCGAATTGCTCGCCGCTAACAAATTCACTATTTTGTCTGATTTAATGACCATCCGAGATTTGCCGAAGCAATTTGAACTTAAAATCGAGACTAAACTTTATCCGCAAAAAAATACTTCCCTCGAAGGACTTTACAAATCGAAGGATATATTTTGCACGCAGTGTGAAGCCCAAGGCTTCCGCAAGATTACTTATTTCTTAGACCGGCCAGACGTAATGACCAAATATTCGGTAACGATCGAAGCCGACAAAATAAAATATCCGGTTTTGCTTTCCAACGGCGATCGCCAAAAAATCGTAGATCTCGGAAACGGACGGCACAAAGCCTACTGGCAAGATCCACACAAAAAGCCGTGTTACCTGTTTGCCTTGGTCGCGGGGGATCTCGGCGTGATTCGTGACACCTTCACCACCAGATCCGGCCGCAAGGTCAATCTTGAGGTCTATGCCGCCCACGGGAAGCAAGAGCGCTGTTGGCACGCGATGGAGTCTTTGAAAAAATCCATGAAGTGGGACGAAGACACCTTCGGGCTCGAGTATGATTTAAATGAATACATGATCGTCGCCATCGACGATTTCAACGCCGGAGCGATGGAGAACAAAGGTTTAAACATTTTTAATTCCAGATTGGTTTTAGCGGATTCTCAGTCTGCAAGCGATCCTGACTTTCACGCGATCGAGGCGGTCGTCGCGCACGAATACTTTCACAACTGGACCGGCAACCGCGTCACCCTCTGCAACTGGTTTCAATTGAGTTTGAAAGAAGGTTTGACCGTTTTCCGCGATCAAGAATTTTCTGGTGATATGAACTCGCGCTCGGTCCAGCGAATCCTTGATGTCGATTCTTTGCGCGAACGCCAGTTTCCGGAAGATGCGGGACCGAATGCCCACCCCGTCCGACCTGAATCCTGCATGTCCGTCGATAACTTTTTTACCGCGACCATTTACGAAAAAGGCGCCGAAGTCATTCGCATGATGCAAACGATTGTAGGACGCAAAGGTTTCCGCAAAGGCATGGACACCTACTTCGCAAAACATGACGGTCAGGCAGTTGCTACCGACGACTTCGCGGCGGCGATCTTCGAACCAAACAATGTGGATTATTCGCAATTCAAACTTTGGTACACGCAGGCAGGAACTCCCGAAGTTATCATCTCTGAAAAGTACGATGCGGCGAAAAAAGAATTTCACCTGACGCTTGCGCAGTCGTGCCCACCGACTCCGGGACAATCCGAGAAAAAGCCGTTTCACATTCCACTGATGATTGCGTTATTGAATCAAAACGGCACGGAGATGGAACTGCACTGTGACCGAGTCACCCGCAATAGCGATGGTCAGACTTTGCTGGAACTCAAAAAAGAAGTCGAAACATTTATATTTTGTTTGGTGCCGGAGCGCCCGGCGCTTTCTATACTTCGGGAATTTTCTGCCCCGGTGAATTTGAAATGGGACCAGAGCCTTGAAGATTTGTATTTTTTGATGGAAAAGGACACTGACGAATTTAATCGTCGTGAATCCGCTCAAAAAATAGCGCTTCGACTTTTTGCCGAATTGATCGAAAATCACCGCGCAAAAAAACCAATGCTGGTGGATCCGAAATTTGTTGCGGCAATGGGCAAGATTTTGACTGATGAAAAGACCACGGCTTCGTTCAAAGCCCAGATGTTGCAACTGCCGTCAGACATCGTCTTGGCCCAGCAGCACGAGACTTTGGATGCGGCCTCTTTCTTTGCGGCACGCAAAGCCATTCGAAGGGCTCTAGCGACTGCTCATCAGAAAATACTGACCGAGATTTATCAAAAGTATCACGAAGTCGAACCTCTGAGTCGTGATCCGAAAGTTTTTGGTCACAGGCAATTGAAGAACAGCGCGCTCAGCTTCTTGCAAGAAATCGACGATTCATCGCAAGCAGAGCCGGTCGTGCAACAGTACCAAACCGCAAAAAACATGACGGACCAGCTGGTGGCATTGGAATTACTCGCCAGCAGCCATCACGCTTATCGTGAAGAGGCGCTAAACGACTTCTTTCAAAAATGGAAGAACGACTCTGTTGTGTTGAACAAGTGGTTTACGACTCAGGCCCTTTCTTCGCGTTCGGATACTTTCGATACGGTGAAGGCGTTGACCTCACACCCGAGCTTCAACATTACAAATCCG
>JACMRP010000227.1 GCA_014376325.1 Pseudobdellovibrionaceae bacterium | reverse complement strand
GCCACGATTTGCGCACCGCTTATATTTGGCTATGTCTTGGGATGGTAACAACATTCCGCTCAGGAATTTAAGATCTTAAATTGCTGTAGTCGAACCAGATTGGAAATGACTGAGCCTCGGAGTGTTCCGGGGCTTTGTCGTATTAACTCGGATGGAATTTATACAAATCACTGTTTTCGAGGGTCCCTTTTATAGATTCTTCGAATAGGTTCCCGGCACTAGCGAGATTTTTTCATCGGGGGATGAGTGACAGTTTCTTTGCGCCTTCTAACTTTATTCAGTTTGTGTTCTTTGATTGCGTGCAACCAAAACCCTGGCGAAGCGTGGAATCAGGAAACCGCTACCGTCAGTCGAGTCATTAATGGTAGCCCGGTGTCTCGTGATACCTCCGAATCAAAAAGTGTTGTGTTGATAGAACTGCTGGATGCGAGTGGTTTGCTCTTATCATTTTGTACCGGTACGATCGTATCGCCAAAGTTCGTCTTAACGGCGGGCCACTGTTTCGATACGAATTTGATTGCAGGCGTGGCTAGATCGAACATCATTTTCGATACGGTTTACAATTTTCGCCGCCTTAAAACTAGCACCGTAAAAAACAGTGTCCGTGGCGGCAACGCGACGAAACACCCCGAATACAATAAAGAAGGCCAGTGGGATCACGATGCGGCCCTGTTACCAATTAAGGGTGCAATTCCGGCTGGCTTCGGACCGGTGGTCCTCGACGACAAGAAACACGCAAACTACGAAGGCCAACGTGTCACCATTTACGGTTTCGGGCGTTCTCAGAATTACTCCGGAGTAATCGGTGAAGATTTCTACCAGTATATAGGATCTCTTCGTCGTGGCACCTTGACGGTCGACAATTTATATAACCAGTTCCAGGATCGCTATTACACGGTTGCGGGATCAAATCAGCAGGTTTGCCAAGGTGACTCGGGTGGTCCGCAATTTTTAACTTCTAAGAACGGTTCGGTAAAGCAAGTTGGTATAAACTCGGCCGTCGAAGGGCCCCAACTTCCGAACGGCATTCGAAGTTGCTACGGACCCGCTCACGCGACCAAAGTGGCTTACATGTACGACTGGATTCAAAAACAAATTAGATAATCATTATTCAAACGGGTAAAGGAATGTGTATGAACAAATTTTTAGTGATCTTTGCGCTTTTAATCGGAACTCAGGCTAACGCCGATGTTTACGGTTATGATCAGTGGATGCCCAACATGGTAAAAAACTATTTGCTGGATGTTTCTAACAACACCCCATTCCGCGACAAGGGTGGTTGCGAATCTATGTACAACCCGATGTTAAAAGATGGCGTTCTAGACATCGTTTACGCTTTTGGATACTTCGATGATTCAACGGGTGAAGAGCACAAATCTGGTGACATGAGTTACGGTTATTCACCAAGCTTAGATATCTCTGCTTTTAAGGCAATGCGGTACGCACTTGTTGGGTCTTGCACGGGCCGTGCTTCACGCCTTTGCGGGTTTTCTGAACGCGGCGATATTAATTCTGGAAAAATCGTTTTCGAGAAAAAAGTTAAAATGAACGGCGAAAAAGTTTTGGTTCGTATCACGATGACTTATGCTTCTGCGAGCGAATCATTCGCAAAAAATAAAGGCGAACTTGCCGGACGTCAAAAGATGATGACCGAACAGTCTGAAGCGAACTATTTCGGAGGACTGAAAACGGCCGACGTCGTATTTTACAATGGTCACTCTCGCAATGGCGGCGGACCAGATTTTAATCCACCGGTTTTGAACTCTCACATGAAGACGGATTACGACAATTATTACGAGCCTCGCCGCACGGGGATCAAACATATTCTTGCGAACATTCCTTCGAACCCGAATCCTGGATTTGTTTTGGGATTGTTTTCTTGTTACTCAAGAAAACACTTCTACGATAATTTCATGAGCACGAATCCGAAACAACGCTTGATCCTAAGCGCGGACACGATGGATTATTTCGATACCATCAACGCATCTGCAGGATACCTTGAAGGCATGCTCCACGGACTTTGCGGTCAGCAGCTGTCTGACGTTGCAGAGCAAACTGCGAAGTTAAAGACCGGCTTCCAGGCTTGGAACTTTTAATTCAGTTATTATAGTAATTTTTTGTGAGCCAAATCCGCACCAGGATGTGGGTTTTTTTTGCCTATTCGGCAACGCCACGTTTTGCTTTGCGCTCCGCGAGTTCCACTTCGCACATCTTTACTTTCGTTTCGTACTCTTCTTCGCGACTTTCTAAAGTTCCGCGGTAGGTCTTAAAGCGATCTAGACGATCTTTTAGGTACTCTTCGCTGAGGCCGACGATGTCTTTTTTCTTTTCGAGTCCGATCTGATTAAAGTCTTTATTGGGCGTCACGTATTCGCGTTTTTCGGTCCAGGCAAGCTTGCCGTCGCCGCCGTTTTTAGACTGGCTCGCTTCTGCACGGCAGTCTTTCAGAACGCCGTAAAGTCCGCGATTGTCGTTATAGCGGGGGCCGCCGTAGACCTTCGCTTCAAGATTGTAGACATCGACTTCCATTTTGCGGAGCTCTTCATTCATCAAAACTTTATTTTGGTAAACCATGTTGCCGTCTTTAATGCCGATCACGGAATTAGAATCGACCGCCGCCGAATTTTTGATATCGGTATCGACATCTTGGGCTTTGTATTTTGAAGCGCACTGAATAAGGACCAAGGACATTAGTATTAACGGAATCGTTTACAGAATGCTCATGGATGATGCTTCCTTTGTAGTAGAATCGTGTAGCGAAAGCCTACCCCGAAGTTCTTCGGCGAATCAATCTTTCGAAGCGGATCGTCAAGAAAATGGCGATGAAGGCTAAACCAACGAACAGTCCCCACCAGATGCCTTTGCCCTGCCATTGACGTTCGAAAGCTAAATAGTATCCGATCGGCAGACCGATGATCCAATACGCAACGAAGGCTAGCACCGATGGCCACTTGGTGTCTTCCAAACCACGCAGTACGCCGACCGCAACGGCCTGCACGCCATCAAAAAATTGAAAGGCCGCGGCAATGCCCAAGAAACTAACCGCAAAGATTAAAACTTGCGGGTCTGAAGTATAGAAGCTCGCTAAGTATTCCCGGAAGCCGAAGACGAAAACGGCACTGACGAGCATGTATGCGGCACCTAAAAAAATTGCTACGCGGCCGGCAAAGCGGGCAGAGTCCATTCGATCTTGGCCCCGTTCGAAGCCAACGCGGATTGATCCGGCGGCGCCGATACCCACCGTGACTAAAAAACTAACGGCCGCTAAATTAAGCGCAATCTGATGAGCCGCCAGCGGACCCGACCCGAGCCATCCCATCATCACCGAAGACAAAGTAAATGCGCCCACTTCAAAAATATAAGTAAGACCATTCGGTATACCTAATCGGAAGATTTTTTTCAAAGTCCCATTTTCAACAGCCCGCCACCAGCGCCGGGCAAAGTAGGACTGAAATTCAGGATGGCGGTGCACGTAAACCAACATCAAAACTGCGGTCAGCGTACGGCTTAGCAAAGTGGCAAGCCCCGAGCCATTCAGCCCCATTGCCGGAAACCCGAAATGACCATGAATGAAAACGTAATTGCAGAAAATATTAATTATGATCGCGGCCAACATCACGTACATGCCGATTTTGGTTCTGCCGATACCGTCGGTGAATTGTTTGTACGCCTGAAATATCATTGCCGGAAAAAGCGACGCGATCAGAAACGACATGAACCCAAACGAAAGTTCCGTGACTTCTTTCGTCTGCCCCATGTGCGCCATTAACGGCTTTCCTAGCCACAGCAAGCTCACCAGAATTGTAGAGATTATCACGCTCGCTAAAACGGAGTGTCGCAAAAGTTCTGCGCCTTCATTCTGTTCGTTTCGACCTATGGATTGTGCGAAGAGCGCCGCCGTTGGGGCCAGTGTGCCGACTCCAAAAAGAAATAAGACGTAAAAAAGTCCACCCGAAAAACCAGCGGCCCCAAGTGCATCGGCACCGAGGTGACCTACCATCAAATTGTCTGTTAGAGAAATGACCGTTTGGCCAACGTTGCCGATGATGATCGGAACCGCCAAGATCAAGGTCTTACGGCTTTCAGAAAGAAATTTAGATCGCCACAACTTCGTGGATCTCGGGGAAGACTTCTTTCATTCGCACTTCAATGCCTTCTTTGAGCGTCGCCGTCGAACTCGGGCAACCGGCACAGGCGCCGCGCATGTGAATGTACAGAATGTTGTTTTCAAATTTATTAAATAGAATATCGCCGCCGTCGAGGGCGACAACCGGACGGATTTCGGCATTCAAAAGTTTTTTAATATTCTGCACGATCGGCGAGTCGTTCGCGGAATCGTCATCTAACGATTGCAACTCAACAACGATTGGTTCGCCCTTGTCGATGTGTTCCTGAATCATGCCGGTCAG
>JACMRP010000226.1 GCA_014376325.1 Pseudobdellovibrionaceae bacterium | reverse complement strand
CTGCCATCTGCTCCGTTATGGCCGGGACCGCACCAAATTCCGATACGCAACTCCGGCAAAGCATCGCGGAATTCTGGCAAAGCTAAAATTCTATCCGCTAGCGCATGGCCTGCCCGTGCGACCAACTCATCGGGAGTCATTCGAAGCTCTTCTTGAGCTCGCCGGTCTATTTTGTAAATTTGCTCTCGTGTCGCAAGCCTTGTTCCAACATTCATTCGGGTATCCATTCGATTATCCTGCCCGATTTTCCAGAATCTGAGAATCCCGTTCTTGAGAATGGGACTTCCCCGCACCAAATCCAACGTAACGCAGCCAGAACGTCCACCGGATTGGTCCGAAACTTGGAACAACGACCCCTGACATGCTTTTACAGTCACTCACCATCAAGGAGATTTATGAACAACTCAACTGACATCCCAGTCCTCCCGGTTAAAGAAAAAGTATTCTCTATGAACAGTCGAAACGCAGACTGGAACTTGGAGCTAGAAGGTCTTTTTGGCGTCGCGCAGACCGAATTCCCCGTTCTGTTATTGGGCCCATCGGGCACGGGCAAAGACGTGGTTGCCCAAGCATTGCATAAACATTCCGGCCGTTGTTACGCACCTTTTGTCAGCGTCAATTGCAGTGCACTGACCGAAACCTTGATCGAAAGTGAGCTCTTCGGCCACGTTCGCGGTTCTTTCACCGGTGCCATGAACGATCGGAAAGGCGCTTTTGAAAGCGCACGCGGCGGGACTCTGTTTTTGGATGAAATCGGAGATTTGTCTTATAACTTGCAGGCGAAGCTTCTTCGCGCGCTCGAGAATAGCGAAATCCGCCCGGTCGGTAGTGACCGCATCGTAAAAACCAATGTCCGCATCATTGCGGCCACCCATCAAAATTTAGTTTCTAAAATTCAGGAGGGTCAATTTAGATCGGATTTATTTTTTCGATTGAATGTGGTATCCGTACAGACGCCGGCACTTAAAGATCGTATCGAAGACTTTGACGACCTTATTTATACATTCGCAAAACAAATGCGCGTCCGATTCTCTTTCGACGCAATTCAGCGTTTAAAGGGACACTCGTGGCCCGGAAATATTCGCGAACTTAAAAACCTGGTATCTAGAGCGTCGGCGCTTTTTCCATCACAGCAAATAGATATCGATAAGGCAGACAGGCTTCTGCGAAGCTCTATTAATCTTGCAACTATTGAAGACAAGTCAGAACGCAAACAAGTGTCTGTCCTCAAAGAAGTCGAAAGACAAATTATCATTCGCAAATTGGAAGCAAACGGCGGAAATCAAAAACGGACCGCGCTAGATTTAGGAATGCCGAAAAGCACCCTGAACGATCGGCTTCGGCAGTATAACATTAACGCCAGAGATTTTAAGGGGGCGGTTCAGAGCAGCGTTTATGGCTAAGGTTTGATAACGGATTCTTTAATGAAGACCCGCCTAACTTTACCTGAAGTCAGGACCGCATTTAATGCTTGCCGAAGCCGCTCGGTCAGTAACTGTTTGCCTTCGGGCATATCGATTTCGTCAAAGCTCATCTCTTCAATCGTACGTTGAAAAAGATCGCGGACTTCTGGTTCGCGGTCTTTGACTTCGACGATCGCCTCGGGACTCATGCCTTCTAGATAAAACTCCATGGCGGCCATAGGGTTCGGCCCCGATCCCCCTGAAGGACGCAGGTTCACGACCATTTTCGGCAGCGCCATGATATTCTGGATTGTTCGTGGTGAATCGTAGAAAGAATCCATCTCTGTGTCCGGATCGTATTTGTAAGACTGCTCGGCCCATTCTTCTAAACTCGCGGTTAACAATTCTTTATCACCCGGCAAAACTCCGTGGGTCAGGCTTCGGTACACAAAAGCAAAAGTCAGCAGAACCCCCATCGTCAAAACGAGTGCCAGAATTTTTAATTTTCCGCTGAGCCCCTCGAATGCCGTCACCCGGGCTTTTAGAAATGTACCGGTCGCATCGGCCGCCGATTTAAGCGCAATAAGCGAATTGGGCCCCGCGTGTTTTAGGAAAGTTTTTATCTGCGTTCTGAAGAATCGCATTCGTACAATGGTGCGATATTTAAAATCCCACAGCGCCGGCAAGAATGGAAACAGGGTTGTTAGAATCTTGCGGAGACCGATCGTGTTTCGCCATGGATTATCTTGTTCGGAATCTAGATTTGGCCCGATGTCGACGATATCTAAATCAATGTTAGGATCAGTTCGTAAAGAATTTACTTCTTCAAGATCTGCCGCAAAACTTGGATCTTCTGACAACAGCAGGCTGTCGAGATGTTCCAAACTCATCATCTCGGAAATTTCAGCTGTGGCCGCGGCAGCAATCGCTTCCTGGGCCTTTGTCTTGTTTGCGTCTGTTGGATCCACCATAAATACCTGACTATTGTAAGGAATACGGCGAAGGAACCGCAAGAACATTCTCATCCAACGCTAGACCGGGTAACCTATCATTAGGAGAACCGCGAATGAAAAATGCTTTTCTGTTCTTGTTATTATCGCTCGCAACCGCTTGCGCCCAATTCAATCGTTCCGTCGACAGCGGTTACGCTTCGCGAACTCCCAAAGTCGTAACAACTTACAGCGCGACCGCAAGTCCCAACATGGATGGGGACACCACCCGCGTCGCTTACGAACTTGGGTATAATCCGACAA
Source organism: Pseudobdellovibrionaceae bacterium (assembly GCA_014376325.1). The sequence continues at coordinate 8,601 of JACMRP010000226.1, read as the reverse complement.
GTTTATCATCTGAAGAGCTGCTAGCAGTTCAAAAACGAAAGCAGTTGAAGGGCCTAGAAAAGTCGCTCGATTCCCGCCAAGAGAAAGAGCAATATTCAAAAATATTGCCGTGGCTCAAGGGAGACGAAGAGAAGATCGAATTTCTAAACATTCCTTCGCTCGAAGGACGTCAGGCTTGGATTAACAAAAATGACATCTGGGCAAGATCGCGAGTACCGGTCAACCGAATGAAAAATCTGATCGAAGCGCAAGACATCGCTGTTGGTATGCCGATGGAGTACGTTAAGCGCGCCTGGGGCGATCCTTCGTCCGTCGACGTATCCGGAAACCCGGTATATAAAAATGAACGGTGGAAATACGTTCGCAGCGTTCCTGGAAATGATGGTTTCCACCAACAAAAACGCTCCGTCTATTTTGAAGGCGGGCGCGTCGTTGGCTGGGATACAGAATAACTAATGCGCTTCGTCCCAGTTATTGCCGATGGCGTAGTTTACCTTTAACGGGACTTTCAACGACATCGCATTTTCCATTAGCCGAACTATTTCTGGCGTTACGCTATGAAGATGCTCTTCCGTCCCTTCGAAGATCAATTCATCGTGAACTTGCAATAGCATGTCGACCTTAATTTGCTGGCCGATATCGATCATGGCTTTTTTTACCAGATCGCTGGCGGTACCCTGAATGGGTGCATTGATGGCCGCGCGCTCGCCAAACTTTTTCATCGCCTGGTTTTTAGAACTGAGTTCTTCTAGATACCGTCTGCGTCCAAAAAGTGTTTCGACGTAGCCCTTGGCGTGGGCCTGCTTGATCGTTGAATCGATGTATTCACGCACGCCACTGAACTTTTCGAAGTAACGTCCGATAATTTCTTGCGCGTCTTTTCGGGGAATACCTAGGTTTTCGGCAAGTCCAAAGGCGCCTTGTCCATAGGCGATTCCGAAGTTCACCGCCTTCGCGTTCCGACGCTGCTCGCCCGTGACCGCTTTTAGGTCGACGTTGAAAATTTCGGCCGCGGTTGCGGTGTGAATATCTAAATCGTCTCGGAATGCACGTTGCAGTCCCGGATCTTCAGAGATGTGTGCAAGGATGCGCAGTTCAATTTGTGAATAGTCTACGGACAATAATTTTTGACCCGGGTCCGCGATGAAGGCTTGCCGGACACGCTCGCCCCGAGGTGTACGTATTGGAATATTTTGCAGATTCGGCTGGGTGCTGGAAAGACGACCCGTTGTCGTCAGCGCTTGATTAAATCGCGTGTGCAATCGCCCGTCTTCGGTACTAATCAATGCCGGCAAGGCATCCACGTAAGTTGATTTTAATTTTGAAAGCTCGCGCCACTGCAAAACTTTTTTTGCGACTGGATGCTCAAGTCCCTGAAGCACGTCGGTATCGGTCGAAAATCCCGTTTTAGTCTTTTTGCCCGGAGGAAGTTTTAATTTATCAAAAAGGATCACGCCCAATTGTTTCGGGCTTCCGACATTAAAAGATTCGCCAGCCAAAGAGTGCACTTCCTTTTCAAGCTCCGCGATTTCGTCCGTCAGCTCTGCCGATTGAATACTCAGCAACTCGGTATCGATCCGAATTCCCTTCTGCTCCATCTTCAGAAGGATCGGCACCAATGGCAGCTCTAGCTCACGAACTATCTTTTCGCCGTCGAACAAACCAAGTCGGTCGATGAGCACCAACTTCAGTTCCATGTGCGCTTTATATAATTGCGCAGGCGTCATAAATTCTGGAAAAACACCGCCGGTAAATTTTTTGTACATGTCTTCGAATTCGGAGCTGTCCCCAGCACGAACAACGTACGCTCCTAAGGCCGAATCCCAGTCGACAACTGGAACGTGGGCCTTAATCTGATGAAAGAATTTCTTTAAATCAAAACCAGACCAGCGGACATTTTTTAAATCAGTCATCGCTCCCAGCGTTTCCGCGCCGGTGGGTATCGCCCAAAGTTCTTTGTCCCGGGCGACAAAAATTCCGCGCTCGTCGCAGAAGCCCCAAAGCGAATCATTATGTTTCAGTATTTTATCGAGCTCAGAAACCGTTACCACGACTTCTTTGATGCTCATGTACGCTTCGATTTCGGCCATGGCTTCCGAAGGTAGGGTCGCAATTTTTAGCTCTTCCGGAATCTGGTGAGTGGGCATCGGAACATATACGGGTTTCGGGGGATGAATGATCGGATTTTCTTCCGTGCCGTGCATATTTTCGTGAAGACTGTTTTGTGAGGTGCCTTCGCCAAGCAGATTTTTTTCAAAAGTCTTAAAGTTAAGATCTTGCAAAAGCTGTCGTAGCTCTTCCGTTTTAAACGGCTTCAACTTGTAATCTTCAAAGTTATCGCTGACGGGAACGTCCATCGCGATGGTTACTAATTTTTTAGATAAAAGCGCGTTTTCTTTGGAACGTTCTAATTTTTCGCGGATACCCTTGGGTTCGACTTTTCTGGTATCGACGTAAATATCTTCGATAGTTTTATACTGCTCGAGTAACTTCTGCGCACCCTTCGGACCGATTCCCGCAACTCCCGGAATGTTGTCTGATGAATCTCCAACCAAAGCCAAATAGTCGATGAACTGATCTGGGCGAACTCCCCATTTTGCAAGAACCCCCGCTTCGTCGTACTTGACGTCTTTCATCGTGTCGTACATGACGACATCTTTTTGAATCAGTTGACCGAAGTCTTTGTCGCCGCTGACGATCACGACTTGAAGCTGATGCTTCAGCCCTAAATTAACGAGCGTGCCGATGATGTCATCCGCTTCGTAGCGATCCACTTCCACACCGGGAATCCCCATGCAGTCGGCCAATTTTTTAATGTAAGGAATTTGCGTCGCCAGATCGTCCGGCATCTCGCTGCGATTCGCTTTGTATTCGGCGTACATATCTTTTCGGAACGAAGGTTCTTTACGATCGTAGGCGAAAACGAAGTAGTCAGGCTTTTCTTCTTTAAAAAGTTTCGTGATCATCGACAAGAAGCCGTAGACCGCATTGACTGGTACACCGGAAGGGGAAGACAAAGGACGAATGGCGTAATAGGCCCGAAAGAACATCGAGCTTACGTCGACAAGATAGATCTTTTTCATGGATCTAGCTGTACCTTGAAGGTCGCCTAGAACTCAATATCTTCTTTGACATCCGAGAAGCCAATTTGACCCAGCGCTTTTCGATCGCAAATAGATTCAGCAATTGGAGAAGAGTGAACTTCATTACTGCAAGCGTCCGCTTGCTTTGCGATCCGAATAAGTTCGTTTGCGATGCGCGGATTCGGCGTCATCTCGCCACACTCCCAAAGATCAACCTCTGTTGAAGCGCAGCTCAGGCGACGGGCTAAATCTGCTTGGCTCCAACCGAGTCTTAAGCGCAGGCATCGAATACTTTGTTTGGTCCAATCATTCATCATGACCATCATTGTAACCTCTTTGATATCACAAGTGAAATCATGTTTTTTAGAGTCGAAAGACTAATATTAATCCCGATATTTAGTACATGGCTAGTTTTTAAATAGTCTTTTAAACGGTGCGAAAGACGCGCGCCGTGACTATTGGTCTGCAAACACAAAGACCAAGTCTTTGTCGCTGGCCAAGTCCAATTTGTCCCGAGCTTGGCGCTCGATAAAACTAGGGTCTTTGGCTTGTTTGAGCTGAAAGGTGAGCTTTTCAATATTGGTTTTAGTGTCGCTGATTTCCACGTTCAATCGAGCGTAGTCGCGATGAAGGCTCCACAACTTCCACAACAGTCCGTTCAGCAGCAAGGTCACCGCAAAAAAGATTATGCACAGAGTGAAGACTCGGCCGGGATGATTTAAAAAACTTCGGAAGGAGATCGCCATTTTTCGAACTGACATTAAAACATATTACTTGGATCGAACGTTTTTCACAACGCTCGGAAGGTCTAGTCGTTGGAAAACGAACCTTGAGAACAGCGCTGGACGATCTTCTGTTTCAACTGGGAAAATAACATGCTTTCCGCAAATACAGAGTCATTTACGGTCCAGCTAAAGTCACGACAGTCCATCCAGTTGGCGATAGCCAAGCGCACATCATTTTCATTTTGCTTCAGGTAGACGCCCGCAAAAGTATCAAGAAATCCCTGCAGATAATTTTGCGGAATTAAATTCTGCTGGTAAAGTTGCAGCAATAAATCCAAAGATGTCGCGAAACCAATCTGACCGGCAACAAGGGCTTTGCCCGTCTCTTTGCTCGACTTCGAATAATATGCTAAGTGAATGTAGGTAGTAAATTTCATGGTCGGAAATTCGGTTCTTAACTGTTCGTAGACGAGCGTATCGATTTCGCCATTGTCGCCGACGAAGATGACGTCGCTCGGCAGTTCTTGCTTTAAAATCTGACGAATTTTTACGAGTTTAAAATCGCTGCTGAAAAAATCCGTTTTTAAGTACACTCCGCCGCGGGCGAATTTGTTTCCGCGAATAAAGTCTTCGTGAAGCTCTTGCATAATTTGCTGGGGAGCACTGCTAACGTAAAAGAAACGCATTTCTGGATTGCTCAGCGAAAGCTGATTGTAAACCCAGTTAATTCCTAAAAACTGATCGTTGGTGAAAACAGAGTTCTTAACCATGTCTTCGGTATTCAGAACGTGCGCATTTTTGAGTGTATCGTCGATGTCCGAAACAACGATGGTCTTTGCCGAAGCGGTCGTTGCAATGATCAGGAAAAGCGATGCTAACAAGGAACGATATTTCATGGATACCTCTGGCATTCCCGTACTCCTTGTTTTACATTAAATCAATAATTAAGCGTATATACGACATGGTACAAGTCGACATTTTCTGGTCTTATGGGTTGAGCGCTGGGCTTGCTTTAGCCGCCGGTCCCGCTCTGAAAAATAAAATTTCTTTTTGGAACAATAAGTTCTTTACTCTCACGCTTTTGTGGACCGCCATTATTTTTGCGCCATCTGGGATTTACTTGCTTTGGGAGTTTCCAACTTGGCTCGTCTGTCTGTTTTCGATTACGAACATCACTCAAGCCATCCTTGGCTTTTACGTCACCTGGTATTTTTTACGTAAGGGGGTTAGCGGCTCGCTCACCGCGTTTTGCGCTTTGCGCGCCTCCACACCATTTGCGACTAGCTGCTGGGTCAACTCTTAAGGTCGTACGAGTTTCGCCGCAAAATCAACCAAGGCTGGTGCGATCTTCGACTGCCAAACGTTGACGTCCACGTGAACTGCGCTCAGGAACTGCTGCATCGGCATCGGGTTTTTAGTTTGCCCGAGGATGTCTTCTTCGGTGACAAGATTGCTGTCGAAATTCTTTTCAATCGTTGCCATTTTGCCTTCGACGTCGGGATCTTCAAATTTGGTTTCGAACAACTGTGCGAAACTTTTTAAAACGTACTTACGATTGAATGGCGCATTCGCGGTTTTTTTAGTAAAAGGATCCGCAAATTGTAGCTGTCGGATTGCTTCATCTAACAGACCCATGTCAATGTAGATTTTCACGCCGAATTGACCGGTTTTTATATTTAATAAAGCAACGGACAACAACCTACCGTCGATCAACCGCGCACTGACCCCGTTCTGTCGATACATCTGAATCTGAAGGACATCGCCGGCAATAGAGCCTGAGGCTTCTGCATGTTGTAGGGTTGGGCACGCAGACCCACCCGTCCGGTTGGACATTGTTTGTGGTGCCCGTCGGTCACAGTTTGCGTCGGCACCATAAAAAACAAATTATCGACGACGCCGCGCTGGACTTTACCGCTCCGAATAACGAAATTCGCCGACTGCATCGCAATTTTTGAATCTGGACTGACGGGACACACGACTTGAATATCGAATCCATCATCTTGCGATGACTTCTGAATTTGGCAAGTCGCTGAATATCCCTGCACATCATTGAAACCGGGGTCTGAAACTTTTTTGACCAGCCAACAATCCAGAGATTTGATATCTTCTTGCGTGAATAAATCTGCGAAGCCCGTGATTATTTTGTTCAAGTTCCGTGCGTCAGGTTCCGAAGAAAGCCAAAGTTCGGTGGCATCACGAACGGCAAGTGGTTCTAAATCTCCGGGAACCGTAGAGCGTCGTATCAGTTCTTGCAGGTCGCCCTTGAGGTTTTTTGATAAAGCGCCGACGCCTTTTTCAACTTCCTCTTGGCTGCGGTTGCGTTCCTTTAAGGGGTCACGGTTTGGCACTTTTGCATCCGGAAGTTTTAGACCGTTCGGAAATCTTGATTTAAATTGTTGCTCAAAGTTTGCCAAAAACGTTCGCGCTTCGTTACCGGGAAGTTTTGCACCTTCACCGTTTAACAAATAACGAACGAGGACTCGGAGCGTGCTCTGTTTGCATTCCAGTGACTGGCAAGCACCAAGCCACATCTTTTGAAGAGCATCCGAGTAGTTTCCTTGGCCCACCAGCGTGTCTAGCGTGTACGGTACGCTGAGATCCACCTCGGCGGGAGCTCCGAAATAAGTCTTTTTACCGATGTTGCTTTCCAGCCGAGAAACGATCTCTGCGTGTGCATTGCTTTCATTCCGCGGGCTTCGTGAAAAAATCGGCCCTTCAAATTCAACGCGATTGGAACTTTAGGCTCTTTATCAACACCCAAAACTACCCTCGGGAATTTGAAAAAAGAATCGATATCGTAGCCATCTTGACCAATGAGTGCCGCATTTCGCGGAAGTGATCTTCCCATCGGAAATAACACCGTCTTGAATCCAGATTCGGCGCCGTTTTGTAGACCCATGTATTCATTGATCCGCGCTATTGCTTTTTCGAAAGGGTACGGAACTTCGTAGACCCTCTTGTCACCGACAACTTTTGAAAAGACGCAGTCAAAATAAGAACGACCCCGGCCAGGGTCAGAGTTCGCGAAATCAATCGAGGAAACCAACCACTCCGCCTTCGTGATTTGATCTTGCGAATAGTCGGTAATGTTCGTGCCGGCAGGCGCGCGATAAGAACTGTCGATCTTACCGATCGAAGTTAAATTAAATGCGGACCAGGCACAGACTGCGAAGATCGAATCGCGCCTAGCGTGTTGATTTCCCGTCGAAGCATGCGTCTGCCGGCCATTGCCCACCTTGTGCCTGTTTTTCGACTACTGGATTATGAAGTACGAAATTGAATAGGAATATTTTTTGCGCGTAGACTCTGCCCAAGTACAAACCTGGTCGCACCATACGAATCTCTTCGCGAATGTTAAGGAAGTTTCTCCCGAAGATATCGTCTAGGCCGATAATGAACGGACTAAAATCCGAACCCCACGCGTAATCAGCAACGATTGATTCCCGACGGTGATCCATCATGCTTTGCCCACAGTACAAATGTGCTGGGAAAATCATGTATCGCAGGCCGCCCGGAAATGGGCTGAGCGTTCGAAGCAACCAGTTGCTGGGGTCTATCAATTTTTTCCCGGCAGGTGCCATAACAGACTTAATCGTGTGGGCCACCGACTGCGAAACCGCGTTACGCAGCAAGTATTCACCGGTGCTTGCGTCGGCCGGATAAATCCGTTTGCCTTCCCAAGCGAACTCCATAAAACATTCGAAAATGTCGCGTTGACCACACATCGTCTGCATAAGATTCACGCCGTGAATCTTTTTGAGGATAAAGTTTTTAATGTTGCTGGTCATCGCGCCCTTCATCATCGCCTGACCTTTGTAATCTCCCGGCAAGATCGGTCCGGAGCTCAAGCGCATGTAAACTTGGTCTAACTCTTCTTGGGTCATCGCCTTGAAATCATCCGGCGATAAAGATTTTGCCATCGTTCGCCAAGCATCGGGTTTGGTTTGGTTTTCCAGCCAAGCAGGATCCGGCTTGCGGTTGTAGGGCATTCCGCTGAATTGTTCGGCAGTTAAATTCGGCCCTTTGAAAAACAGAACCTTTCCATTCGATACTTTCTTTTCGTACGCATCTAGAGCGGCGAAACCCGGAACAACGTAGAAGCTCAGTGCAATCAGTAATAATTTTTTCATCTCTGCTCCTACAACGTCGCCAAGAAGGCTTTAAGTGCTTTTTTATCATCTTGCGAAAGACCGGTTCCAAAATCGTGACCCAGATTTTCGTAGTACGCATCACAGTTCGAATAGTACTTCAGGTAGATCTTCAAACGCGTGTTCTGATCTTTTTTGATAGTCTCTAACCAATCTTTCGGTTTTGAGTTTAAGTCCGCGATGTTGGTGATCCGTAAAGTTTCGAATGTTCCCATCGCCGTTTGACCCAGTTCGATGCCCGCAGCCTGACTGCCTGCAAGTTGCCACCAGATTTGATCGAACAGGTTCCTCTGCGCCGCTTTTTTGTCTTCCGGCGCCTTTGCCCAAGCCTCGTAGTACGGAACGGCGGCGATCAAATCTGTCGCGAGAGATTTGATATCCAAACTGGAAATCGCATTGACCGGCATCCCTTTCGGAAACTCCAGGTATATAGGTGCTGCGCCCGCAATAAAGTTCAGACTTAACCCCAATGGAAAATGAATCGGCTGATCCGTTAATGCCACTTTTTTCACACGCTTCGCAGATGGAGTTAACAATTCATCCACCGAAGCTTCGTAAAGTTTTAATCGCGCTTCAACCGAAGGGTTAAAGTACATTGCGCAATTATACTTGGTGCTCGGATCCACTTGGGTTCCTTCGACGGTG
>JACMRP010000225.1 GCA_014376325.1 Pseudobdellovibrionaceae bacterium | reverse complement strand
TGAAAAGAAAAATTGGCGCATGTGCAAATCAAGCTACTTCAGTACGATGACTATGCTGAACAACGGGCAGGACCCGGTATTTAAAGAAGCAAAACAATATTACGATCAGTGTTCGCTGGCCGAGGAGGGTAGATTCTAGTGACTCGCCTTCGCGTACGGCTTCAGGGCAAAGTGATTCAAGAAGTACCTCTCTCGGAAGAGCGATCGTACTTGGCGGGTCGCCATGAAGACTGTGACGTTCGACTGCAAAATGAAAAAGGAATCTCGAGAGAGCATTTCCGCATTTCTTTTGTCGAAGGCCAATGGCAATTAGAAGTTGTATCCCGCTTTGGCGACGTGATTGCGGACGGCGAAAAAGTTCAGAATCTAAACCTGTCCGAAAAAGGTTCGTTTTTTCTCCCACCTTATGAATTTGAATTTTCTGAAGCTTCTGGCGCGTTAGTTGCAGCAAAACGGGGTGACGCTCCGGCGTTGTTTCAGGGCAGTGAAGGGGATGGTGGCGATACCAACGAACGTACGTTCGTGGGTGCGACCAACACCGTCCCGTACGTCAAAGTCATCGATAGCAGTGGCGAAACAAAAGAAATGTTTAAGCTGGAAGGCGGCAATACTTGGGTTGCTGGCCGGGATTCTGCTTGTGACATAATTATTCGTGATCAAAGGGTCAGTCGCCGCCAATTCGAAATTCGTTTTGAAAATAATCAGTATTTTATTTTGGATTTAGGCAGCGTGAACGGTACCTTGATAAACGGCAGCCCGGTTTCGTCCGCAGAGGCGACCGCAATAAAGTCTAGCGACGCGATTAGCGTTCTAGATAATCATCTGTATTTTGAACTTCATGATCCAAATTTTAAAGCACGACTAGAATTGGTAAAGGCTACCGCGCCAAACCCTTTGGTACAATTAAGTCCGGATATGCTACCTTCGGCGGTACAACAGTATCAGCAGAACTCTATGCAGCAGTATTCTCCGCAGATGCAAGGCTCGATGAATGGTTACGATCAGTTTCAGGAAGCTCCGGATAAAAAATTCGACTTTGAAAAGCATCGGGTAAAAATCATCGTGGCGGCGGTCGCATTGTTGGCGGTCGCTTACCTGTTTAGCGGAAGCGGTGGCGGCGGTCCTGCTCCAGCATCTGTCGGCACTGTGGGCATGGGATCCAAATCCATGGAGGCGTTCAATAAGCTTCCAGCCGAAAAACAAATTTTCGTGAAACAGACTTACCAGTTAGCAAAAAATCTGTACATGCAGCAGAAATTTGAGCTGGCCCGTGCCGAAATCGTTAAGATGTACGAATATGTTCCGGAGTACGAAGACAGTAAAGACATCGAACGTTTAGCGAACGAGGCGATTGAAATCATCGCTCAGCAAAGATCTAACGACGATAAAGAAAAGGCGAAGGCCGAGACTGGAGAGAAAATTCAGGCACAAGTCAAAGAGTGTAAATCAAAAATCAATCGGGACTACACGGTCGCCTCGCTCGAAGAGTGCCTCAGCCCGATTTTGCAATTTAATCCAGAGCATCCGGCAATACTGGAATTACGCACCAGCGTTGACCAGATCGTTGCGAACAAACAAGCGAAGGATATGCAAAAACAAGAGTATCAGTCGCAAGTTCAGCGCCTGAAGGGACTTTACGGACGCGCCGAAAGCAGTCAGCGTGAAGCGCAGTATCTAAAAGCGATTAAAGAATTTCAGACGGTGGCGAACTCGAGTCTTCCGGACCCGAACGCCCTCAAGCAGCATGCCCGCCGTCAAATTGCGTCTTTGCAAGGAACACTTCGGGTAAAAACCGATCAGTACGAAAAAGATGCGGAACAAGCTTACAAAGATCAGAAGCTAAAAGACGCGGTCGTTTCGCTTCGTAAATCTTTGGACGTAGATCCCAATAACGAAGCGGCGAAAGAAAAAATCGAGCATTATAAATCGGAGCTTAAAAAGCAGATGATGGTTCTCTATCAAGAGGGCGTGCTTGAAGAAAGTTACGGCAATGTCGACGGCGGTGAAAATCGCCCTGGAGCTAAAGACAAATGGAAAAAGATCATGGAGCTCGACGTTACCGACGGTGACTATTACGCCAAGGCCAAGATTAAATTAAAAAAGTACGGAGCGCTTTAATGAAGCTTTCCGAACGTTCGTACTCAACGAAGAGTGTCCGTCCGCGCCCGACGATCTATGCAGAGCCAGACGGCTCGCTTTTGATTATAACCACTTCTTGGGGCGAAACTGATTTAGCAGCGAAGGTAAATGAAGACATAGCAAAGTACGTTCAGGCCGCGGTTGCGGATGTCGAAGTCACTTCGCCTTTTGAATTCATGACTTGTTTTTCGGATGAGGCAAATTATTTGCGAGTTGCGTTGCTGATTTCTAATGAGTCCGTCTATCGCGCCGAAAATCGTGGCGAATATGTCGGCGGGGTCGAAACTTTGATCTTGTTTCAGCGCAATAATAAACTCGCCTATGCTCAAGTCGGCTCGCCAAATTTATTGATTCAGAAGCGTGGCATGGGTTTAGCGCCGGTTTCGGTGAGTTACGAGGCCAGTCACGAGCTCAGCAGTACTTTTGAAATATATCCTCCGCTCCCGCAAGATTTACTAGGCGTGGATCCAAGTCTGAATATCCGTTGCGGTGATTTGCGTATAGACGAAAAAGATCGATTGTTAGTTTACTCAGGCGGTTTTTGGCCGCACTCGATGTGGAGCGCGACCGAAGACGGCGACGACCTCCACAAGGTCACCCAAAAAATCGTCCAAACATCCCCGGACGCCCCATTCTGGCTAGGCCTAGTAAGCCTTTAAGGTACGCCCTTCTTTTTGGGCATGCAGTGCGGCCAACTTTGTTGGCGCAGCGCATGCCCAAAAAGAAGGGCGTACCTAATCCTCTTCCTGCCACTGGGCGCTGTTTTGGAGGGCTTTGTAGAGGTTGGCTCTTTGCTTTTGGTATTCGGGGAGGCCTAGTACTAGATCGGTGATTTTTGGGCCCAGGGTGTTTTTTAAGGACAGGTCCCATATCAGAGTTGTTGCAAGTCCGGCTTCTTGGATGTCCTGATCAATGAGAGAAGTCAGGTAGGCGCGCTCGAAGCGGCGTTTCTGCATTCCCTTCGATAAGCTTCGTATGTCAGAACGCTGCCAGTCGATGAAATCCAAAAACAAGGGGTTGTCGCACTTTTTCAAATCCGTCGAATCAAACTGTGGAATTTCTAACAAACGCAAACAAGGATCTTGGAAAAAAGAAAAGTTCACCGTGGGTCCGCTAGCACCGTTGCGATCGGCGACGAACTGCCATAGCGGAACGTTCGCTTTTACGCCGATCGTTTTCAGCATATTCCATTCTTTTAAATCAAATGCTAACAGCGCGGCCCACCGAAGCACGTCCGGGTCAGGCTCTTTTGAAAGGGCCTTCGATTTTAGATCTCTTAGCAAGGAGGCTTTTTGATCACTGCGCAACCAACGAAAAAAGGCGGGGGAGTATTTACGGATGACACTTTTGTCGAGACCTTGCCAAGGTTGCGCGCCAATTTCATTAAGGGCTTGGACGATGCGAATTTTTTCTCCGGTTGGTAGCTCGGTAACGCGAATCGTATTCGTTTCTAGTCGGTCGGTCAGAGTGTTAAAAATGCGAATTGGATCATCGTAGAGAAACAGAGTATGACTGTCCAAAACCGCATGGCGACGTCCGCTAAGCCCGCGCCATTGGGCCCAGTCCGATTCTAATAGGATCAATCGGTTTTCGGGCCAATCGGGTTGGGCTTTGTGCAAAACGCGCGAAAGCGAATAAGTGGGAAAAGTAAAAGACGTTTTGTTCGGATTTTTCGTCGTGCCAACCAGGTCAAAAAGAGTTTGTCCGAGATCCACGAGACTAACGTTGCGATCGATCTTCCACTGAAGAGCTTCGTCGCGCGCTTTCTGCTGCGGCTTGATGAACAACGCAACTTGGGTGTTTTCGCTATGCAGATTGTTGGGGCTTAATTCTCCTGGGCGATCATCATCGGTGTGTCCGTTGAGCCCCACAACCACGACGGTGGTATTGTCCCAACGATTTTGGTTTTTAAGTTCGCGAAAAAGATTGAACAAATTTGCGTCGAGCTCATCCAGCTGGCTTTCGTGTGAAAGATTGCGGGCTTCGCCGAATTCGTTCTGAGTCACGGTGTTCGTAAAAATCAAATCCGGAACGTAAATCATCGCGAAGAACGAAGAGCTACTTCCGACTTCGTGTTTGATCCACTGGAGCAGCTGTTTCGAAGTTGTCCCAAGATTTCGGTAAAGACTCTGCCGGCCTGGAATAATGGCATCATCAAACAATTCAAACCCTTGGTTTAAGCCGGACTTTCGCCAAACCGGGGGGCCTCCGGAAAAGAAGGCGGTTCGATATTTCGATTCCAAAGCTTTTTCGGCCACCGTCACGAAGCTTGCATCTAAGCCGGGAGCTCCGTTATTCCGAACTTTGTGCTGAAAGGGGTAAACTCCGGTTAGGATGCTCGCCAAAGTGGGGACGCTAATCGGTGAAGTGTTAAATGCGTGAGTAAAGCGGACGGATTCTTTACATAATATTTCTATGCCGGAAGCTGCGGTGGACTCTTCCTCTTCGTTACATAAAACATCAAGGACACTGAGGTCATCGACAGCGATCACCAGAACCGAAGGTTTGGTGGACGACTGACATGACAACTGGACTAGACTCGCAACTAGAACCAGTAGCACTGCAAAAATAGAGGATGCCTTGACCACTCTCATCGGATCTATAGATAATGGTGCAATCTTCTTAGAGAGTCAAAGAAAGGACCCTTCATGCTCACGGACAAAATTTTCGCGTTTGCTCAACTTGCCGACCAAGTTGTTTTATGGATCTTGATCGCCTTGAGCGTACTGAGCATCGGTATGATTTTAGAGCGTTTCTTCGCGTTACGGAAGGCCGGGGCTAATTCGAACCGCATCCGTGCCCGCGTTCGAATGGCGTTGCAAAGCAACAGCGTCGACGACATTGAAGGTATCGCAAAAGAAATCGATACGATCGAAGGCCGCGGAGCAAGTTACGCGTTAAAACACATGAAAGATAGCGGCAGCCGTGGCCTGGAAGAGGTGTTTAACACTTTCTCTTTGACGGAACGTCCTGACCTCGAGAGATTTTTGGGATTCTTAGCGACGGTTGGGTCGAACGCTCCCTACATCGGACTTTTGGGAACGGTTTTGGGGATCATGAAGGCCTTCAACGATTTAGCGAGCGCAACTGACGCCGGCCAACAGACCGTGATGATGGGAATTTCTTTGGCTCTGGTCGCAACGGCGGCGGGTCTGTTTGTGGCGATTCCGGCCGTGATCTTCTACAATTATTACAGCAAAAAAGTGAAGTCGATCATGCAGAGTCTCGAAGCCGTGAAAGAATTGTGCTTAGCATACGCTAAGAAAAAAGGTGTGTAGTCATGGCAATGAAAACGGACCTCGATAACGAAGCCATCGCGGAGATCAACGTCGTTCCGCTCGTGGATATCATTCTCGTGGTGTTGATTATTTTCATGGTGACGGCGCCGATGATCATGAAACCAACGATCAACGTAAACTTACCGAAAGCAGCGAGCGGCGGTCAAACCGCGCCGAGCAAACTGAATATCGCGCTCACCGCAGACGGAAGAATTAATCTGAACGGCGTTTTCGCCGACGAAGAAACGGTCAAACAAAAGGCCCTGGACGAAATCGCAAAAAATCCAGAAGTCCAAGCCGTGATCTCGGCCGACAAAGACGTCCCGCACGGAAAAGTAATCGGACTTCTAGACATAGTAAAAACCGCCGGCGTAAAAAAATTCGCCATCTCCATAGAAAAGAAATAAAAGAAAC
>JACMRP010000002.1 GCA_014376325.1 Pseudobdellovibrionaceae bacterium | reverse complement strand
GAGATCTTTTAGCAGAAGAGATATCTGAAGGGTGGAGCATCGAATATGATTACGTCCGCGATCGCCGTGGTTCAGACGACGTATTCCGACTTAATAAAGTTCACGTGGTGAATCCACGAGGTCAAAAGAAAACCTTAGAAAATTCGCCTTTGGGCATGGATGGGATGTCCTTAGTAAAAGCGCGTTGGTCTGAAGTGGATCTCGGGACAGATAAGTTAGGTTCCGCCAGCCCCGTTCAAGATCTCAGGGTTTTAAGTGTGCCTTCCGTGATCCAGGGCAAGCTTTTAAAATCGCTTCTTAGTTGGGCGCCGCGAATGGATTTTATCAGCCGCAAAGAACTGCGCTCAAAGCTCGGGGACTCGCCGGTCACTCCTTCGCTCTTTTCGCTCAGGGCCCGAAGTGCGATGCGTTCCAATGCGGAGTTCGCGCGCGACATCATCAAGAAACAATCGTTCAAGTTAATGTTGATGGCGGTCGCCATGTACGTTTACTCAGAAGAGCAGGAGTCCTTGCATGACTGGTGGACGTCATTTCAAGACCCTTGGAACTCGATCGTTGCGCGTACAAACGTCAATACGCTGAAAGAGATATTCCCCGCGCTGATTTTACCAAAAATTGAAAAGGACGTTGCGACCCCGGATGATCGGGACATCCAGGGCGCCCTTCGCGACATGGGTTCGTTAATCCATCACGAAAAAGAATTGGGCGGAAAAGTACGCATTTATACTTACTCTGCCGGCAAATTTAAAGAGGTCTCCATAAAAAAGATCGCAAAATCAGTTCACGACGCGGCCGAAAATGACGGGGACGCCGTCGTGTTCGTTTATCCGACGACGAAGCGAATCCTGATCATACAGGGCAGCGACGAAGACCCTGCGAAAGTCCGTGAGATGGGTTTGAGTGCCGACGTTCACGCCGGACTGTACGAGCAGCTTGAAGCGCTCAGCCGTAAAATCTCAAAATGAGTAGCTAAGCGTATGACAGCTGTCTAAAAGCCAGTCGGTTGTCTAAAATATAACTGGTAAGTATCTGATTTAATTTGATATTTTCAATCAAAATAAAAGCTTTCGGGCGAGCTCTCGGTATACTGAATCCTCATCATCGAAAAGGGGATTCGCCAATGAAAAAGTTTTTAATGCTGCTCGCGATCAGTGGATTTTTAGTTTCTTGCGCTACGAGTGGAACCCCCGAATCTGAACAATCCCCGAATTCGGAACTGGGCTTAAATCCAGGACCTTCTTTCGTTGAAGAAACTCCGGCAGAGGCAAAAGTTTCTGACCAAGTGGCGGCGATTTCATCAGAAGCCCCCGTTCAACCAACCGTGATGCCGGTCGAAGCTCCGCTCCCTGAATTAGTGCGCGTCGCTGATCCGGTGCCGGTCGCGTACATGGCTCCGCATTCCGATGTGGGTCGTTACCAAAATCATTCTGAGAAGAAATCCGTTAAGAAGGTCGCGAAGAAAGTAACGTCAAAAAAGATCGCAAAGAATTCTAAGAAATCATCTTCGAAAGTATCCGCAAAGATAAGTTCCAAAAAAGCGAAAGTGGCAAAGAAACTTTCTAAAGCGCAGTGTTTAAAAATTGCGAGGCATCTGAAGAAGTCCACCAAAAAAGAAATCGCGATGTGCAAAATCGAAAAACGCAAAACCTCAAAGCAGATCGCGCGTCGGTCTTAGTTTGTGAATTAATATTCAATCACCGAGGGGACTTCTTTCCCTCGGAATTTCAACTCATTCAAAAATTTCAAATTGATCAGCACCGCTACGTGCTCGACCTGATAACCTGCGAGCTGACTCAGGTCGATCGCGGCGTTCAGGGTGCCACCAGTTGCGAGGACATCATCGATAATGGCGATGCGTCCTTGTCCCGGGGGCAGCTCGATACTGGCATTGCCGTACTCCAGGGTATAGTCCACCTTCAAAACTGGTGGTGGCAGTTTGCCCGCTTTCCGGATCGGCATGAAACCTTTTTTAAAGGTCGCGGCTAATAACATCGCTAAAATAAAGCCGCGGGATTCTATCCCTGCGAAATAGTCGACATTAGATAAATCCATTTGTTCCACGAGTTTATGCGCGACCAAATCCATCGCTTCGGGATTTTTAAGCAACGGAGAAATATCGCGGAATAAAATTCCCGCTGAAGGAAAGTCGGGCACGTCGCGGATCAAACTTTTTAGATTCATCATATTCTCCTTGATGTGGTTCGCATTCTGCGATACCTCGCCATTACTACCAAACGGCGTAAATGTTTGTCTACAAGGAGTCCACATAAGCTCGAATTGGAACTTGAAAACATCCTTGAAGAGCTGATCAGGCTTCGCGGGATCACTAGGTATTTCAATTGCGATTCGGCAGAGTGTGACGTTCCTATGACATCGCCGTAATCGCATCTTCTAGACGAGTTGTTTGTTAAAACAACTGGAATTCTTTTCTTGGCTCTTTTTCGACAGGTGCTAGCGTTAGTCCAATAACGTGCAGAACTACGAAGGAGCATTCAATGAGAAATCGTCAAGATCAGACCCAAAATCAAAACCAGGATCGGAACCAGAATTACGGCCAGAATTCCCGACAAGATCGAGGTGGTCAGGGCCAAAGGGATTTTAGCCAACGCCAAAACCCGGAACGTCATACGACCAAAAATTACTCATACGCAAGCGATGACGATTACGGTTCAACGCAACAGTCTCGCGACTTCCGCAATCAGTCTGAAGATAGATACCAATCGGCAATGGATTTCGGTTCGCATAACTACGATCCAGAAGCAAATCATGGCCAGCATTATCGCGGGGATTCAGATTACTCTTCGCAATCTTCTTCAAATGACTCTCGTTCGAAGGGTTCATCGCAAGGCCGCCGCAACAGCAACGAGCGCGGATTCAACGACCCAAGATTTTCTTCGAATAGTGAAGTAATGGAACGAACGAGTTCTTTCGGCGCGCAAACCTACGGTTCGCAAGGCGCGGGCTACGGGCAACACGCGGGCAAAGGACCTAAAGGTTACAAACGTTCTGACGATCGCATCAAAGAAGACGTTTCAGATCTGATCATGCGTCATGATGAGATAGACGGTTCCGACATCGAAGTAGAAGTGAGCGCAGGCGAAGTCACATTGACCGGATCAATCTCCGATCGTTCCACTAAACATATGATAGAAAATTTAATCGAACGAACTTTGGGTGTCGGCGAAGTGCACAACCAGCTCCGCGTTAAACGAGCGGATGCGCAAGACGACTCAGACAAAAATGCCGAGAAATCGAGCGGCGGGAAGAAGCCCGGCACGTCGAACCCTCGGCATTAGGAAGTGGCCTTTTAATTAGACTCTTGATTGCAACTATAGATGTCTTCGTCGTCGACGAGGACATCTGTTTTTTCGCCCTTCTTAAATAAGGAAAGGCTGATTTTTAAAGACTGCTCTTTGTATTCGGCAACGATTTCTTTTTTAGATTTCGTTTGTTTCGTTACCTTTGCATATTCAGACTGCGCGGATTGCCCTTGAGCCGTGCTGTAGATCGAAACACCAACGACGGATTCGGCCTTGGCGGTGGTGTCCAAAACCAACTGCAGTTTCAATGTTGAAGTGGTTTGAAATACGCAGTCGACCGTTAAGAGGTTCGGATCGGCTTTGGCTTTCTCTTGGCCCTCAGATTCGGCAGGCACCTTCGGGGACTGGACGGGCCCGACAACGGGACGGGTCGTTCGATCGTCGCTCATAAAGGTTTTATGGCAGGCAGAGGTCAAAAGCAGGGCTGCCAAAGGCAAAACAATGAGTGGGAATTTAGGCACGAAAAACCTCCGAGGTTGATGGCTCAGAAATGTGCAAGAACCGGTGCTGACGCAGCACTTAAAAAGATCGACCTGAGTCCAAATAGGGCGCTTTCGGTGGCAAAATTTTCCACAGAGTCGCATTTTTTGGCATTCAAAGCTGGACCTGACCAAGGAGGGCGCTTAAGGTGCAAAGAAGCAGGGAGCATTTATACGATGAAAATGAAGGTATTGCGATTTTTAGTACTTCCTTGGGTTCTGCTTTTTTCACTGGTTATTGCGGCGATGGTCATTACCGGCGTCAAATTTCACCTTCCCGACAAGTTCCAAGCTTACTTTCAGTATTTCCTCTTTGTGGGCGTTTTTCTTTGCCTCGTGTCCAATTTTAATACCCTGAGCCGCGCCGGCATTTGGCTTGCGCATTCACTGCCGAGTTCTTTGCGACGTTCCCCGTGGGGATGGTTTGTTCGGGCATTTTTAGCGGGCGCTATCGCGTTCGGCTTTTACATGATTGGGCAGCTTTCTTGGATACCGTTGGTGTGGCAGGCGTTCGTGATTCCGTCAGTTTTTGCGGTCGCTTTGTTCATCATCGTATGGAGTTTGATGGGGCCGATTCTGACTTGGTCTTCACAGATCGCTTTCAGCCGTTTTTCTGCCTTCGTTTTAGGTCTCCCTGTTTTTGCCCTAGTTCCGATCACCGCGATTTTTTTAGGCCAGATGATCGTGACCGCATATATTGCGAGCCGTCCCGAATTACCTCCCGCGCTGATGCAAGCTGCGATGGAGCAACAAAGTGCCGCCACCGCAGCACTTGAAAACGCAGAGAAAAAAGACGAAAAGCCAACAGAAAAGTCGATGGAAGCGCCCACTCGTGAAGACGCGCTGGTTTTTTATCAGCTCGCAAACTCTGGTAAATCCTGCGTCGAAAATAACAAAGAAATTCAGAATGCCCTGATTCCGAACGGAAATGAAGAAGTGGTCTTCTGGGCAATCAAAGCCGTGAAGTGCACGGAAATGAAGGCCGTCGTTGGTTTGCCAAAGCTTGCTAAGATCATGACCGATCATCCAAGTGCGCGGATTCGCGCCGCCGCTATTTTGGCGATGCCAAAGTTCGGGACCGAAAACGTGAAACGCATTGGATATTTGTTGGTAAAGCGGATCGGCGAAAAGGAGCATTTAGAAGTGATCGAAGCGGCGGCAACGGTCTTGACCCGTCTGGGTGAAGACGAACAGAAGTGGGCCCACCGTCGATTGAAAGCCTTGTTGGACAGTCCAAAAGTCAGCGGCATCGCCGCAAAAGTTTTAGTGGATAAATTGAAAAACGACCAGCTTGTTGCGGAATACGTTGCTGAACATTTGCCGATCGAAGGCGAATCTCGCGCCCGTGCGATCAGTATGGTTTGCGCACTCCCGGAACAGAGCCGCAAGGTCGCTGAGCCTTACATCGATTCCATCGTTACGACCATCAAGACGGGTGGCGAGGATGATCCCGCGATCGTGGCTTTAGGTTGCTTGGGAACCCCAGGATTCGAGGCCATCCGGCGAGAAGTAACGACGCCTTCGCGCCTCGAACGCCCGGTTGCTGCCCGAGCGCTTGCGGAAATGGACACCAAAAATAACACTCAAGATGCACTCGAAACGGCTAAGGATTGCGCGAAGGACAAGGACGACGTCGTTCGTCGTTGGTGTAGTCAGGCTTTGGGAGAACTCGGAGCGCCGGCATTACCGCAGATTTTAGATCTGTTGAAGTCTAACAACACGGATTTGAAAGATGCTGGTCAAAATGCTTTGAATTTCTTCAGCGATCCGATCGCGAAGCAAGAACTTTTCCGTGTCCGTGCAGAGAACTCTGGTTGGATGGCTAATCAGAAAAAACTGCAAATCGCGAAAGCCGTCGATACGGCGTTAATCAAAATCGTGACCGAAGAAAACTCCCACAAAGAAGAGCCTAAGACCGCGGATTAATCGCGGTCCCTCTCAGAATTGATTCTAGTTAAACCGTCAGGTCCGGGCTTTGCACGTCGCCCTTAGCCTCCGCAATGATTTCGTAGGTTTGTTTTCTATCATTAAAATCATAGGCATCGCTCATGATGATAAGTTCGTCCGCTTCGGTCTTGTCGATAAGCTTTTGCAATCCGGCAGCGACGGCCGCTTTGTCGCCGATCACGGAAGTTTTTAATTTCGATAAAACCAACTCTTTTTCGCCCGAGCTCCAAATGTTGTCCATGTCTTTCGTCGGCGGCATCAGCGCCACCCGCTGATTGCGGATAATCCCTAAAAATCTTTGGTAATTTGTAGTCGCTAAGAATTGCGCCTTTTCGTTGGTGTCGGCCGCG
>JACMRP010000224.1 GCA_014376325.1 Pseudobdellovibrionaceae bacterium | reverse complement strand
ATGTTGGTGTGGGCCGATGAGGCCGAAAAAAATCCACCACGATTAGTTCCATTCGATCCTTGGGGTCGGCGTATCGACACGATCGAAACATCCTCCGCGTGGAAGGCTTTAGAGAAAGTCGCTGCCGAAGAGGGGCTTATCGCGGCGGGATACGAACGCAAGTTCGGCGAATACTCGCGAAGTTATCAGATGGCCATGCTTTATCTATATCATCCCTCGTCTTCTTTTTATTCCTGCCCTTTGGCAATGACCGACGGTGCGACACGCGCGATAGAACTTTACGGCGATGATTATTTGAAATCAAAACCTTTCCGTCATCTTACCAGTCGCAATCCGCAAGAGTTTTGGACTTCGGGGCAATGGATGACCGAACGAACCGGTGGTTCCGACGTGAGCGGCACGTCCACGGTCGCAAAAAAAGTTGGCGATCACTACGAGCTCCATGGAACAAAGTGGTTTACGTCCGCAACGACTTCGCAAATGGCCATGACCCTTGCCCGCATTGAGGGTGCCGAAAAAGGTAGTCGGGGTTTAAGTCTCTTTTACTTGGAACTACGGGATTCTAAAAATAATTTACAGAATATCGAAGTGCATCGTCTAAAAGACAAGCTAGGCACGAAAGCGCTTCCGACGGCAGAGCTTAGCCTTGTTGGCACGCCCGCAAGACTTGTCGGCGGCGAAGGCGGCGGCGTTAAAAAAATCGCCAGTTTATTCAACATCACTCGGGTTTATAACTCGATCTGTTCCATCTCTCACGCCCGAAGGGGACTCGCACTTGCGAAAGACTATTCACTGAAGCGGGAAGCATTCGGAAAAAAAATCATAGACCATCCTTTGCACGTAGAGACCTTGATGGATATGTATGTGGATTACGCCGCAAGCTTTCATTTGGTTATGCGCGCGGTGGAATTGCTAGGTAAAGAAGAGTGCGCGAAGGCAACATCTGAAGAAAGTGCGTTATTACGGTTGCTGACGCCGATTATAAAATTATTCAGCGCAAAGAAGTGTGTCGGAATAACTAGCGAAGTGGTCGAAGTATTTGGCGGTGCCGGCTACGTAGAAGATACCGGAATTCCAAAATTTATCAGGGACGCCCAAGTATTTCCGATTTGGGAAGGCACCACCAACGTGTTAAGTCTTGACCTGCTTCGCGCCATCGAAAAAGAAAACGCGCTTCCCGCTTTCCTGAAGGATGTAGCGCAACGGGTTGCGCAAATGATGAACAATCCAATGGCGGGACAGCAGCTAAAAGCCGAAGTTCAAGCGATCGAAAAAAGCCTCAAAGACCTTCAAGACTATTTTTTAAAAATCGTTAATGGCCAGGCAGCCGGCCAAGAGGACTTGCAGACATCCGCAAGATATTTTGCATTTGGAGTCGCTAATATTTACGCCGCAACCTTGATGACAGAATTCGCTTTGCATACTAAAGACATTCGCGACATCGAAACGGCGCGCAGATGGTGTTCAAGGCAACGCCTGTTCGAAATTCCAGAGACCTCAAGCAGTCATCGTTTCTCAAATTCAGAAATCATCAAAGGTTTCTAATTCCCAATCTTTTTAACATTCGCTTTGATTTTCATGGGTGCCATCGATGTCGTGATGATGACTGTGGTTCCAGTCACTATGTCTTCCACAGACTTGTTTTGAAAATCCAGATCAAAATCTATCATTTTAGTTCGGTTGCTCGGACAATTGAAAATACCTTTTAACACGGTCGTGATAGTGGCGACGCCCATTCTCAAACTTTTATTTTGGACGATATTATATGTTCCGTTGCATGTTTCTTCTGGTTTTCCGTCTCGGTCGTACTGAAAAATTTCAAATTCTTTTTCATTGATTACTTTAAAATCGATGCGCACCTTTTTGAAGAATGCGCTCGCATTCACATCGTAACGGCCAAGGATATTGCCCGGCGAAATGGCCGTCGCAAACGCGTTGCTTCCGGCCGCAAAGATTAAAAGAGAAAATATGACGTTAGCAAAATGATTCATTGAAGCCCCCTTCGTGAACCGTGATTATCTACAAATAGGAATAAGCAAGAAGCGAACCAAGTGGACTGATGTCACAATGTCTCCGCCTAAAAAGCGGCATGTTCGGAATAAAAAAAGGGAGACTGAAGAGTCTCCCTTTTCCGAATGGTCTAATTTTAAATGCTTACTCGATAATATCGAAGGCGCTAATCTTCTTAACGGTCGCTTTGATTTTCATCGGCGCCAAGGAAGTGGTTACGATAACCTGAGTTCCTTTCACAAGATCGTCGGTTGTCTTGTCTTGGAAATCGATGTCAAAATCGACATCTTTTGATCGGTCACTCGGGCAAGTAAAGACACCCTTAAACATTTTGCCGTCGGCAAATATAACTGGCGTCCAGTCTAAGCTCGCGCTGATTTCGTAGGTTCCGTTACACGTTTCTTCTGGTTTGCCGTCTTTATCGATCTGCGTGATTTCAAACTCTTTATTGCTGACTACTTTAAAATCGATTTTAACTTTGCGGAACGGAACGCTGGCATCGACCGCGTATCGACCCACAATGGATTCTGCACTGATAGGCGCCGCGATGGCCTGAGCTCCAAAAACAAAACCTGCGATGATCGTAAGCATAGAAATAACGTACTTCATAGATCCCCCTTATGAAGCAACTATTAGAGTCCAAACTCCTAAGAATTCCCAGTGATTTACTCGACCTCATGACGGTTTTACCTCTTCCTAAAATAACGCACAGCTCGAGCAAATGAATTCAGTTCGGCAGCAATTTTTCAGAGCAGGGATGTCATTTGAACCTTTTTACACATCCTCTTTGTCTCAATTTGAGAGAGGAGGCGCAGCATCATACAAAGAGCTCATCTTTAGTCCTGAATGGCCGATAAGAAACCACTACTACGGAGGCACGCATGAAACTGAACTACACCTTTAAGCACCTCGATCACTCCGACACGCTCATTAAGTACACGGAGGACAAGATGGAGGAAATATCTAAATTTCTGCTGAAGGAAGGCTACGGGAATGTCTATTTTAGTAAAACCAAAAACGAGTTTTGCGTCGAAGTGACCGTCAATACCCGCGAGAAGTATTTTAAAGCAACCTCCTACAACATGGACGCTTATACCGGCGTCGACTTGGTCGTTGAAAAACTCGAAAAGCAGTTTCTAAAAACCCGCAAAATTATGCAGTATCATAAGAAACCAGAACTTTCACGAGAAGCTAAAATTGATCACATCAACACTCGTCTGGAGTTTGAGGCAAAGAGCGGCAAAAAGGCATCTTAGTGCGAGGATCCCGATTCTAGCGGAAGTTTAATTCTACGCTTTACCTGATATAAATATGCAAATTCAACGAGCCCCTGGGACCAAAAACCCGGGGGCTTTTTATTGACCCCCTATCGGCTTTGGGCTAGCTTGCGTCCTTACACGTAAGACAACCTAGCGAGGATCTAATAAATTGAAAAACTATCTTTTCACGAGTGAATCTGTTTCTGAAGGACATCCGGATAAAATGGCCGATCAAATCAGCGATGGCGTACTGGACGCGATTCTGAAGCAAGATCCAAAAGGTCGCGTGGCGTGTGAAACATTACTGACGACCGGTTTGATCGTGATCGCGGGCGAAATTTCAACTTCTGCAAAAGTGAATTTTACCGAAGTGGCTCGCGAAACCGTAAAACGTATCGGTTACGATCATACCGACAAAGGCTTCGACTATAAAACTTGTGGTGTCATGGTTGCGGTCGGCCAGCAAAGTCCCGACATCGCAGTTGGGGTCAAAGAAACCTTGAGCGATGATCAAGGTGCCGGCGATCAAGGACTGATGTTCGGTTATGCCGTGAACGAAACTCCGGAGCAAATGCCATTGTCTATCGCGATGTCTCACAAGCTTGTTCGCGAACTCGCAAGCTTGCGCAAAGCAAACAAAGTGAATTGGTTGCGTCCTGACGCAAAATCTCAAGTGACCGTTCAGTATGAAAATGGCGTCGCGAAACGTATCGATACAATTGTTATTTCAACTCAGCACTCAGAAGACGTTAACAACGATGCGATTCGTGAATTTATCATTGAAGAACTTATCAAAAAACAAATCCCTGCACAGTGGATTGATAAAAACACAAAATTCCACATCAACCCAACGGGCCGTTTCGTGACCGGTGGGCCAATGGGCGACGCCGGTTTGACCGGTCGTAAAATTATCGTTGATACCTATGGTGGACACGGTGCCCATGGGGGCGGAGCCTTCTCCGGTAAAGATCCATCAAAAGTAGATCGCTCAGCAGCGTACGCGGCTCGCCATATCGCGAAGAACATCGTGGCTGCGGGACTCGCGGACCGATGCATGTTGCAGGTGGCTTACGCGATCGGCGTTGCAGAACCCGTCAGCGTGACGATCAACGACTACGGCACCAGCAAAGTTGGTAACGAAATTCTTCAGCAAGCAGTTCGTAAAATCTGGGACCTGCGTCCCGCAAGAATTACTAAAGAGTTCGATCTTCTCCGTCCGATCTACAGCGCGACATCTGCTTACGGACACTTCGGTCGTACGGAAGAAAGTTTCACTTGGGAACGAACGAACAAAGTGGATCAGTTAAAAGACGTCGTAAAAGGCCTTACTTAGTCTAAATTTTGGGGCTCGCTTGCGGGCCGGAATTGCGCGGAATGGATCCTAAGTTTATAAGAAATTTCTCGATCATCGCTCATATCGACCACGGTAAATCCACCTTGGCGGATGAGCTTTTGCAAGCCACTGGCGCTGTCGCGGAGCGCGATAAAAAAGCCCAGTTCCTAGACAATATGGAGCTCGAGCGCGAACGCGGCATTACGATCAAAGCGCAAACCGTGTGCATAGATTACAAAGCCAAAGACGGCAATCTCTACCAGATTAATCTTATCGACACTCCAGGACACGTGGATTTTTCTTACGAAGTTTCGCGATCGCTTGCGGCCTGCGAAGGCGCGATCCTTGTCGTCGACGCTGCTCAAGGGGTGGAGGCCCAAACTCTCGCGAACGTTTACCTCGCGATGGAAAATAACCTGACGATCATTCCAGTTTTGAACAAGATCGATCTTCCGTCGGCAGATCCTGAAGGGGTTCGTCGGCAGATCGAAGAAACCGTCGGTCTTGATTGCACCGATATCATTCACGCTTCGGCGAAAGAAAAAATCGGCATCGTGGATATCTTGGAATCGATCGTTTTGAAAGTGCCACCACCAACCGCAAATCGCGAGCTCACTCCGCGGGGTCTTATTTTTGACTCTTGGTTCGATGCTTATCAGGGCGTTGTTATTCTCGTGCGAATGATGGACGGCTCTATCAAAAAGGGCGACAAGATCAAGTTCATGGCGACAGATCGCGATTACGAAGTTCTGCGTATGGGCAAATTCCGTCCATTGCCAGAACCTCGCGACGTGCTCGATGCCGGCGAAGTGGGCTTCATTATCTGCGGTATCAAAGACATTCGTGACGTTAAAGTAGGCGACACCGTCACCGGCGCTAAGTTCCCGGCCTCGCAGCCACTCGCAGGATTTCAGAAAATCAAACCGATGGTTTTTGCAGGGATTTTTCCGATCGTGGCGTCTGAATACGAAAGTCTGCGTGATGCTCTCGATAAACTTTGTCTGAACGATTCCTCCCTTACGTTTGAAATTGAAAAATCTTTGGCACTCGGCTTCGGTTACCGCTGCGGCTTTCTCGGTTTATTGCACATGGAGATTGTGCAAGAGCGTCTCGAGCGTGAATTCAATCTAGATCTGATTACGACCGCGCCAACGGTCGTGTACCGCATCACCAAGACAGACGGCACCGTTTTGATGTTGGACAATCCTTCCCAATTCCCGGCAGAGACCGCCATCGCCAGTATGGAAGAGCCTTACGTTAAAATTACGATCCATACTCCGACCGATTACATCGGTGGAATTCTGAAGCTTTGCGAAGACAAACGCGGCGTGCAGATTCTAATGAACTACGTGACCGATAAAAAAGT
>JACMRP010000223.1 GCA_014376325.1 Pseudobdellovibrionaceae bacterium | reverse complement strand
TTCGCGGTCATAGCCTGCGCGGGAGCTTACTTGTTGATGGGTCTCAATGTCGCGGCACTCAGTGACCAAGTCAATCCGGGTGATTTGTGGACGTTAGCAAGCGCGGTGTTAGCCGCATTTCATATCATCTACATCGGACGGGTCACGAAGACCGTGAAGAATCCATTCCGACTTAATAACTTTCAATCGCTGTGGGCGTTGATCGTGATCTTACCAATATTTTTATGGAGCACGGAATTTCAAAGAGGCGCGGTGACGTCGAAGGCGCTGATCGGAGTCTTTATACTTGCAAGCGCTTGCAGCGTGCTGGCGTTTTTTATTCAAGTTCGTGCGCAGAAGGTATTATCCGACACGACGGCCAGTATGATATTTCTTTTAGAAAGCCCCTACGCGTTTTTTTTCGCCTACCTGCTGCTGGACGATACATTGACCATCCAGCAAGCTATGGGAGCGGTACTGATTGTTACTTCGGCTGTGGCAACTGTTCTTTTCGAGCAGCGCGGATTGAAGCGTAAAAGGCTAGTATGATCACCACGCCACCG
This sequence comes from Pseudobdellovibrionaceae bacterium, assembly GCA_014376325.1. Next base: position 6,681 of record JACMRP010000223.1, on the reverse strand, counting down.
ATCAGTCCGGTAATCCACTCCGGGATGTGCAGGAACGGATCCATCAACATGATCATCGCTAAGAAACCGATAGCGTAAAAAGCGCCGTGCTCCAAATACAAAAACTTTGTCAGCGTGTCCTTTTCAACAAACAGGATTGTCAGCGATCGTACGAAGAATGCACCGATACTTAAGCCAATCATGATGATAAATAAATTGTGCGTGATCGCAAAGGCGCCGACGACTCCATCGAAACTGAATGAGGCATCTAAAACTTCAAGATACAGAAACATTCCGGCACTGGCCTTGTGCATGTCCTTCACACCATCCTGGGACATCTGGAGCCACGAGCCGATTCCGTCCACCGCGATGAATGTAAATAACCCCGCCATTCCAGCAAGAACGAAAGTTAACTGCTCGTGCTCTTGCATGAAAGACGACAAGAACCAGAGCGTAAATAGGGCGAGGCCGATCTCGATCTCGTCAATCTTACCGAGCTTAGCCAGCGGCTTTTCGAAGATAGAAATCCAGTGAACGTCCTTCGCTTCATCGTAGAAATACCGCAAAGTCACCATCAACAAAAATGTTCCGCCAAAGGCCGCGACTCCAAGATGCGCAGATGCCATCAGCTTCGCGTACTGATCCGGGTGCATCGCCGCCATCACGAGTGCGGACCATGGATCCGTTTTACCGACGACCGAAACAATGGCGAGCGGAAACACCAGCCGCATTCCAAAAACTGCGATCAACATACCCCAGGTCAAAAAGCGATGGCGCCAGATCGGCGTCATCTGCTTCAGAACCATGGCGTTTACGATGGCATTATCGAATGAAAGAGAGACTTCAAGAACGGCCAAGATCATCGCGATAAAAAACGCCTGGGCGGCACCTGCAAGGGTCCCCGAATAATAATATCCAACGCCTGCGGAAAGCACCAGTCCGACGACTGTAGAAATGATAGATCCCGTAAAGTATTTCAACATAGAAAATCCTTGCAGTTTGTTTCGCAAAGGCTACAACAGGATGATCTATGACGTCTATTGCGATCGGTCTTTTATGCTTTGCACTTGTCATTTTTTCGGTCGGTGCGGCCTCGGCGCTGTTCTTAAATCTCCTGAGCCTTGCTTCACAGACTTTTTTTGCGCACGACGAACTCATTTTGGCACTGCCGGTTCTTGGATTAATTACCGGAATTGCTTATTCGTATTTTGACGAAAAAATCCACAGTACCCAGCGTATCGTGCATCAAGCTCATGAGCCTACCCACCCGGTCCCCTCCATCAACGGCGTTCTGATTTTTTGTTTCACCATTTTAAGTCATCTTTTCGGGGCATCCGTGGGACGTGAAAGCACCGCCGTGCAATTTGCGGTCGCGATCGGCGATAGCTTCCAGAGCCTTCTGCAGAAGTTATTTCCGAACGCCCAGTTTGATCGGCAAAGAATTGTCAGGTCGGCACTGGCAGCCGGTTTTGGCGCGATCTTCGGCGTTCCTTGGGCCGGCGCGATCTTCGCGCTCGAAGTTACGCCCCACCGACGTTGGCCCTTCCAGTTTCTGCCTTGGTGCTTAGTTTCTTCATTCGGTGCGAATGCGGTCGCTAAATTCCTGGGCGCCAGTCACGTGCAGTACCCTGCGTTCGGAAATTTAAGGTTCACTCCGATGCTTTTATTAAAATGGGTTTGCCTTGGCGCCCTCTTCGGTATTACCGCGAAAGTTTTTTTGATTCTATTTCATTCATTGGAGAAATATTTCTTCAGGGCTTTTTTTAAAAAATGGCTAAGTCCCTTCGTAGGCGCTTGCCTTGTTGCGGCCGCCACTTTGCTAATGCACGACACTCGCTACAACGGATTGGGTTTACAATTGATCCGTAATGCGATGGAGGGCCCCGTCCCGGCACTCGATTTTATTTGGAAGAGTTTATTCACGGTCGTGTCTTCGGCTTCGGGGCTAAAGGGTGGTGAAGTCACGCCTTTGATGGCGATCGGAGCGAGCCTCGGTGCGGCCGCTGCGGGCTGGATGACATTGCCCGCGGTGTACGCTGCATCTTTAGGTCTAGTAGCTGTTTTTGCGGCGAGCGCACACATTCCCTGGACCGGGGCGATCATGGCTTGGGAACTTTTCGGGTTCGAAGCATTTCTTCCAGCGTTCATTATCTGTTGGATTGCTCGACGCTTTGTCGGACTTCGAAGCCTTATGGGCATCAACGAATAGACACTTTCGATTCAATTCCATTTTTTTTTACCTCGACAATCATCACTTCTTGCTCGAAGCACCCAGACCTTTCGTTGAGTATATCGACACATAAATCATTTTGATTTCCTGCGTTTGGACCAACGACTAGTGAAATATGAATGGATGTTCAAACTTTACGTCATTTCAATTTTCTATTTTCTGACTGGATCTTTGTCGAAACACGTTCCGTGCACAGTGCAAAAAACTTTCTCAGGGTGAGAACTCACAAACATTTCACAGACTTATGTTCAGCAAAGAACCAGACGCGGCCTTGGCCCTGTATTTGCCTCTCTAAAAGTTGATATCTAAAAAAATGGAGTATTTTATGAATATGTTAGCTAAATCGACTTTGATTCTTTGCTCAGTGTACATGCTGACAGCTTGTTCGGATGCAGGCATGCGCTTTGTCCACGAGACTAGCTCTGCTTCGAAAGCTGAAACTGACTTACCTGAAGCGCCCCCCGTCTTAGACCCGGTGACACCTCCGGTCGTTGCGCCTACGCCGATACCTACACCCGTCGTCGTGGCCCCAACACCTGTCGCTACGCCAACTCCGGTCGTTGTGGTTCCGCCTCCAGTCGCGACGCCTCCGCCAGTCGTCGTAGTTCCAACTCCCGTGCCGACGCCTCCGCCGGTTGTTGAAAAAGATGAGTGCAAACTTGCCGGCGTTAGCGCCAAAGCTTGTTACTTACATAAGATCATGTTCTTGGGTTGCCCGCTTCGCGATCAGCATCCACAAAATTATGTACCGCCGACAGCCGCCCGCATCGTAAGTTCGATGGACCAGTGTACCGAAGCGACCTACCCAACCACTGTTCAAACCGCAGCAATGTCGACGGTCATTCAAGCTTTGATTAATCCGAATGATGATTCATTCCGCAAATACATCTTCACCGGTTTGTATTACAAACCACCGTATACTGAAGAGTTTGCGAAATATTTCGGCATCGAACTTTACAACGCGATTTATACTTTCTGCGATCGCTACGGAGTACCCCCAGGTGTTGACTCTATTCAATACAACCGTTCGGCTCTTGATAAAGCAGAATGGGTTCAAGCAAATAAATATGCAGGTCAGATTAATTCCTGCGTAACTGCAAGTTTCGAGACAAGATAGTATTTTACTGAAAGATTGCTTTCCTAGAAAGCCCGACTCGAAAGAGCCGGGCTTTTTGTTTGTCACTTGGAAAGTTCGGCGAACACATCCTAATCAATTGACCTTCGTAAGACATTCAGAGACCGTGGTTCTATGAATAAATTCATCACAGCACTTCTGTTTTTTATTGCGCTGGGTTTTCCGGCATGGGGTTTTGCCGCAACTCTCGAGATTGGCAACATTCGTTCGCAAGTTGGTTACATCGCGGTCAGCATTTTCTCTGAAGAATCGCAGGCAGCCTTTCCCGATAAAGGAGAAGGTGCCGCACAAAGGTACTACATACCGATTCAGGACAAAGGCTCGGTGTTGATTCATTTAAAATCTTTGCCGGTTGGTCGGTACGCCGTGACGGTAATGCATGATGAAGACGGCGACGGTCAGTTAAAAAAGGGACCGATGGGAATACCACGCGAAGGGTTTGGTTTCTCCAACAATCCGCGCGTATATTTCGGCGCGCCGGACTTTGCAAAAGCCGTGACCCCGATCCGCGCGGACTCCGTCGTAAAAATCACTATGAAGTACTTACTGTAACTAACTCAGTTCTTTGAGTCTCTTGATAAAGAGTTCGTATCGATCGATCGCACCTTCTTTTTCTGACCACTTTTTGATTTTATCAAATTTAATTTTGTGCTTTTTTGCTACGGCGAGCGCTTGGTCTAAACACTGTCGATCACTATAATGGTAAAACCATGCCAGCCGGTCCATCACGCATTGGGTAGGCGACAGAATCTGCAGTGTGCCCAATTTTGTTTTGAGCTCGGCTTCCCCCTTTACCGGAGATTCATTTCCAATTCCTATCGGCCCACTAGGGAATTCCACAGTATAGTTTGTGTCTTTATGAACGAAGTTCTTTCCATGCCTTTCGAAGCCAATTTCTGACATCGCATTTGTGATGTCTTTGTGTTCATGTGGACTTATAAAATCCAAGTCCCTGGACTGATACTCGTTGTCCGAATATATAGTGACGACGGCGCCGCCGACGAGGGTCGCTTGAATTCCTCGTTTATGTAGCTGTTCGGAAACTATGAATGCAAGTTGTTGGAGATTTAGCTTTGGCGTGATCTTCATATTTCCTTGCCGGTTCTACGGGGCCTTGATCGCTCGCGATAGTATTTTTGGAGGACTTCTTTGGACATTAACGACAGTTCTTTCTCTAGAAGTTCTTGAAGTTCTTTCTTAATAGCAAGCCTCGGGTTCCACGTGAATACACGCAAATTACCCGTCATTCTGCTGACCAGAATTCCGCCGGCCTCTAGTCGTTTCAATTGTTTTTGAACTTGGCTTGGAGATACTTCGTAAGTCTTGGCTATTTTATTGATGTAGCCTTCACCGTAATTTGCGATATACAGCAAAACTTTTTCGGCAATGTTGTTTCCGAAGAGCGCTTGATACATAAGTCACCATCCTACTTTATAGGATGATTATACTCTAAAGTAGCATAGTCATACTACAAAATAGGATAAGGCTACTAGACGAAAGTGGGACTATTTTTGGAATAAATTAGCGTATTCGGCGTAGCCTTCAGCTTCGAGCTTGGCTACGGGAACAAACTTCAACGAAGCCGAGTTGATGCAATACCGCGCGCCCGAGGGACCTGGTCCATCGTCAAAAAGATGTCCCAGATGAGAATTCGATTTTTTGCTACGCACTTCGGTTCGAATCATTCCGTGAGTGAAATCGGCAATATCTCGTAAGGACTCTTTCTGAACGGGTTTGGTAAAACTTGGCCAACCCGTTCCAGATTCAAACTTATCCGTCGAAGCAAACAGGGGCTCCCCGGAAACGACGTCTACATACAAACCCGCTTCGTGGTTGTCCCAATAAGCATTCGCAAAAGGACGCTCGGTGCCGTTCTTCGCCACAATTTCGTACTGTTCTGGAGTGAGGAGTTTTCGGAGTTGTTCGTCCGTCTCCGGTAAACCACAAACAAGGTCGCACTTAGTATCATTCGATTCGTTCACTGAAACCTCCCTAGATAATATTCTAGATCTTCTTACCCTGTTCTTCGACTTTCTTCGAGAGAGATTCTTTGTATTTTACCAATTTCTGGCGGATTTCTGAGTTTCCGACCCCTAATATCTGCGCGGCTAAGATGGCGGCGTTTCCGGCGTTGCCGATAGCCACCGTCGCGACGGGCACTCCCTCGGGCATTTGCACAATACTGTAAAGAGAATCTTTGCCGCTCATCGCCCCGATCGCGACCGGCACTCCGATCACCGGCAAAATCGTCAACGACGCCATCATTCCAGGGAGGTGGGCCGCCCCACCCGCTCCGGCGATGATCACTTTATAGTTTTCGTGAGCCTTCGTTCCTTCTTCATACATTAAAGCAGGCGTCCGGTGCGCCGAAACAATTTTAGTTTTGAAACTGATGCCGAATTCATTCAATAGCTCTTCTGCACGTTTCATCGTTGGATGATCGCTCAAACTTCCCATGACAATCAGTACGTCGGCATTCGCATTCATGTATTTCTCAAACTTTCTTGCCAGTCGTGTTCGGTCTCTATCAGGGACTCGATCAGACCAGGCAGCTCTCTGGTGCTATCACTTGATACGATCATATGCCCAAGTTTTCTTCCGGGAGTAGTCAATTCTTTGTCGTACCAGTAACTCTGAAATGATTTTGGACGATGAACGATACCACGAACTTCTTCAGGTCCGAGCAAATTTACCATCGCGAAGACCTTTTGCGTATCGAAGTCACCCGGCTGCCACTGTTTTTGCCAGTAAGATTTCAAATGAAGTTGAAACTGACTGTACTTCGCCGCGGTTTGCGAAAAATGACCAGAGTTATGAACCCGTGGCGCCATTTCATTCACGAGCAAATCGCCGTCCTCGGTCACGAAAAATTCAACCGCAAAAGTTCCGACTAGATTTAATTTTTTTGCGATAACGGCCGCCATGCTTTGTGCGCGCCTTTCGTTGGACTGTTCATTCAGTGCTGTATAAGCTAAGTAACAGACGCCATTTTTCTGAACCGTTTCTATCAGGGGATAAAACCCTAAGTCGCCCGCAAATGTTTGACAAGATACCAAGGCCACTTCTTTCGAGAAATCGATAAACTTTTCTGCGTACACCCGCGATTTTTTCGAAAAAGCGCTTCGGCAAAAAATATCTATTTTTTCAAAATCGAGAGGCTGGAAGGGTGGCACCGCTAAATTGCCCTTCCCGTCGTAACCCATCCGCGCTTTCTTAAGAACAAAGCCTTGCCACTTCGATTGAAGATTTTTGACGTTTTCAACTTTTAACCAATCAGCGGTGATTTCAATATATTCAGACGTTGGTAGCATGTTGGCGGTGAAAAACTTTTTTTGCT
>JACMRP010000222.1 GCA_014376325.1 Pseudobdellovibrionaceae bacterium | reverse complement strand
TCGCCGAACCCTGAAGTCATCCGCAATATGTTCAGTAAAGTTGCCGCGAATTACGACAAAGGCAATAATGTCTTGTCGATGGGCGTTCACCACTTGTGGCGCAAAAAATTAGTAAAGTACGCAAACGCAATTCCGGGACAAAAAGTTTTAGATTGCGCAACCGGCACCGGCGACCTTGCCATCGAATTCAAAAAAATCGTCGGCAGCACGGGTGAAGTGATCGGCACCGACTTTTGTGCGGAAATGCTAATCCCTGCACCAAAAAAAGCAAGCGACCGCGGCTTGGATATTCTTTTCGAGCAAGCAGACGTGACCGAACTTCAATACCCCGATCGACAGTTTGATATTACGAGCATTTCTTTCGGAATCCGAAATGTTGGAGATCCGGTCAAGGCACTCAAAGAAATGGCACGCGTGACGAAACCTGGCGGCGTCGTCATGATCCTTGAATTTGGTCAGGTAAAAATTCCGGTATTTGGCCCACTCTATAATTTCTATTCCGAAAAAGTTTTGCCAAAACTGGGCGGTCTAGTGACCGGCCAAGGCGAAGCCTACGAATACCTGCAAAAATCTTCTGCCGCGTTCCCATGCCGCGAAGAATTCCTGGATATGATGAAAGCTTCCGGAGCTTACTCATCGATGGAATATATTTCGCTTACCGGCGGAATCGCCTACATTTATAAAGGCATCGTTAGATAATCGCCAAGTAATCTGATGTCTCGGGCTCGCAATCTTCTCAGTTAGGTTCTGGCGCAGGAATTGCTGCCAGAGCACTCAATAATTAAAGCCGGTCCTGCTTAATCCACAGTAAGTGATCTGCTAAAACCAACCAAGTCATTGCTTCTATCACCGGTATCGCCCGCGTGACGATGAAAGGGTCATGACGACCCTTCTTTGCGACATCTAATATTGATGATGTTGGTTTAAAGTGAACTTTTACGATAATCTCTTCGCCCGTCGAAATACCTCCGCGGACTCCACCGTACTTAGATGACTGAGCCTGCTGATGAAATTCTGTGCCGCGATTTTCTGATGCCGCTGCAGAATCTACAGTCGAATCGCCGATGTCGATTCCCGAAGTCGCGCCTATGCTCATATAAGCTTGGGCCATATCCGCCTTTAGTTTATGAAACACGGGCTGCCCTAGGCCAGCGGGGACGCCAAGCACGCGGATCTCTGCACTGCCGCCGTAACTTTCGCCTTGGGTCTGCGCAATCGTTAAAAGTTCTTTTACTTTTTCATGCTGGGTAGACGGAAAGCGCGCCGTAAACTGGTCGACGTCGCGACTCCAGACTTCAGCTCGTTCGGAATCACTGATTGTGAACGGGCCTACCCGGTCCGAGTAGGCGGTCAGCTTTAAAGCGGGCACGGACTGTTTGCAGTACATTTCTGCAACCGCCCCGGCAAGCACCCGCGAAACAGTCTCACGACCAGAAGAGCGACCGCCACCGCGATGATCAACGTGGCCGAATTTGTTTTTCCAAACATCATCTGCGTGACCAACGCGCGGAGTTTTTTTTATAGAATCATAGTCTTGCGATTTTTGATCGGCATTGCGAATGATCATCGCGATAGGGGTTCCCAAAGTTTTGCCTTCGAAAATTCCGCTAAGTATTTCGGGGGTGTCCGCTTCTTGGCGTTGCGATACGAGTTCGCCACCAGGTCTTCGTCGAGCTAGGTTTTTTAAAAGCAGAGACTCATCGAAGGTGACGTTTGCGGGGCAACCATCGATGACGACACCTAAGGCAGCTCCATGAGATTCTCCGAACGTCGTAACCACAAATCTTGAACCAAATGAATTTGCACTCATCGATGACCTTCCCAAAAATCGCGTTGCTGCTGGGCCTGAACCTGAAACATCTTCATGCCAGATCGATAATCGCATTGCAAGCGCTGGGCGTATTCGCGACCTGGCGAATTTTCTGCGTAATTGAGATCAATGACTAAACCGGGTGTCCAACTTTGCGGCGGCCACTGCATACCGTCGCGGCGCGGGGCCGCCCAGATCACGATATCCGGCCGGTAATCCTGACCACAGCGCTCTTGATCTTCTTCCCGCACCTGGCCGCGCGTTGAAGAAAAACTCATCGCTTGAGGAAGAGCCTTTTTAATCATGTTCAGAGTTCCGCCACCACCCCAAATAGCAATTTTCTGTCCGACCGGGACATTGGCGATCAGGGCTTCGAAACCGGCAAAGTCGGTATTGTGGCCAATCCAGATTTTTTTATCTAGGTTATAAATCATCGTATTCACCGAACGTAACAAATCGCTCAGCTCGGAGCGTTCCGCACAACTATGATAAGCTTCTTCTTTAAGCGGTGAGGTCACTGCGGCCTCGCGCAAACCCATAATGCCAAGGACTTTCAAAGCACGATCCCATTCCACTTGATCAATCTGAATTCGAAAGACCGGCTTATTACGCTCTTCAAAGAACGCGTGCTGTTCCATCGGCGTCCAGCTTTGATCCACTGGAGAACCCAGAACCGCCGCAAAATGCGTTTTTATAAAATGCAAGCTTTGCCACTCGTAAAGCGTCGGCTGATCGGCGCTGCTGCCTTGAGCTTCGCGCCAGAAATTTAGAACCTGACGACCCTTCATCCACATGCGGAACCACGCCCACCGTCCCTGCGGCGACCTCGGCAAAAAAGAACGATTTTGCGGATCTGCCTGCTGCCAAAGGTATCCCAGCAGTAAATCTTCGAAGTTATGAACCATCGGAGCGAACTTAAGATGCACGGCTTTTCCGGCCTCGTCCTGAAGTCGCTTCATCGCGTCTTCTATCTGTTCGCCCGCTAGTAACTCGTGCAATGAAATGATGAGACGCTGCTTCAGAAAACGCACGGGCTGGGGCATCGCGCCT
>JACMRP010000221.1 GCA_014376325.1 Pseudobdellovibrionaceae bacterium | reverse complement strand
TGAAAAATAAGTTTCTTCGAAGCGTTCGTGGTCTTTATAAACCGTGCGCATCTGACCGGGCCAAGAGTCCGCAATGGCTAACACTCCTTCGGTTTCGACGTCAGTTTGTTTTTGACCCTCTGGAGTTAACACCACCGGCTGTATCCCGAAGAATGGCAATGTTGCTGAACCCGGTTTTTGTTCCATCGCGCCCGGGATCGGGGAAATCATTATTCCGCCCGTTTCGGTTTGCCACCAAGTATCGACGACCGGACAGCGGCCGTCGCCCACAACGTTTCGATACCACTGCCAAGCTTCTGGGTTTATGGGTTCTCCGACACTGCCGAGCACGCGCAAACTTTTGCGAGAAGATTTTTTCACCGGGGCTTCGCCCTCTTTCATCAAGGCACGGATCGCCGTCGGTGCCGTGTAAAAGATCGAAACCTTGTGTTTATCTATGACGTCCCAAAAGCGCGAAAAATTCGGATAATTCGGAACGCCTTCAAACATCAAACTTGTCGTGCCATTTGCAAGCGGTCCGTAAACCAAATAACTGTGCCCAGTCACCCAACCAATGTCTGCCGTGCACCAATAGACATCATTTTCTTGCAAATCAAAAACGTGCTGATGCGTAAGGCTCACGTAAAGCAAGTAGCCACCAGTTGTGTGCAAAACGCCTTTTGGTTTCCCGGTAGAGCCTGAGGTGTACAGCAAAAATAAAGGATCTTCGGCACTCATTTTTTCTGGTTCGCAGACGGCATCGACTTTCGCGATTTCATCGTGATACCAAATATCGCGGCCGGTAACGAAGCCGACAGCGTTCCCGCTATGTTTTACTACCAGAACTTTGCGCACGCCTGGTGTTCGTGCCAAGGCGACGTCGATGTTTTTCTTTAAAGGAATTATTTTACTTCCGCGAAATCCTTCGTCCGCGGTAATAACAAAATCGGATTCAAAATTGAGAATTCGGTCGGCAATTGAATCTGGCGCGAAACCGCCAAAAATCACCGAATGAATCGCGCCGATGCGGGCACAGGCGAGCATCGCGTACGCGCCTTCTAAAATCATCGGCATGTAGATCGTCACCCGATCACCGCGTTTGACGCCATTCTTTTTCAAAACGTTCGCTAACTTACAGACTTCCTGATTCAATTGTTTGTAGGTCACTTTTTTAGATGGAACATCTGGACTGTCGGATTCCCAGATCAACGCGACCTTGTCGCCACGCTTTTCCAAGTGCCTGTCGATGCAGTTATAGGAAACATTGAGTTCGCCACCTTCAAACCATTTGATCTGCACCGGCTTATTGAAAGAGGTATTTTTAACCTTGTCCCATTTTTTGTACCAGTGAAGTCGTTCCGCTTGCGTTCCCCAGAATTTTTCAGGATTGCTAATCGACTCGTCGTAGAGTTTCTTGTATTCGTCGAGCTTCATCGCAACTCCTTCGCGCACTTGAAATAAAAAAAGGCTGGGAACCATTTAAGTTTCCCAGCCTTATCGAATAGAAATCAAGAGATATTAAAATCGCGTTTAATTAACGTCCTTGTAATCCGCATCAATCACGTCGTCGCCTTCGCCTTTTGCTTTTTCCGCGCCCGCGCTTTCGCCCGCGTTGCCTTGAGCACCGGCAGCACCCTCAGGTCCCGCTCCTTGCTTGTACATTTGCTCGGACATCTTGTGCGTGACCGCTTGCAATTTATCGTGAGCTGACTTCAGTTCCGCCGCCGGAGCCGCTTTGTTTTCTAAAACTTTGCGAGCTTCCGCAACCGCTTCGTTTGCCGCTTTGACGTCGGCTTCAGAAGCTTTAGATCCTGCGTCTTTAACAAGCTTTTCAGTTTGGTAAATCAGGTTGTCTAAATTGTTGTGTGCTTGAACCGCTTCGGCTTTGGTTTTGTCCGCTTCCGCTTGCGATTCGGCTTCGTGAATAGCGCGTTTTACTTCTTCTTCGCTAAGGCCCGATTGCGAAGTGATTTTGATCTGCTGCAATTTACCTGAAGACATGTCTTTTGCAGACACGCTCAAGATACCGTTCGCATCGATATCAAACTGCACTTCGATCTGCGGAGTCCCGCGTGACGCCGCCGGAATTCCGGTCAGCTCAAAACGGCCCAACGTCTTATTGTCGGTCGCCATTTTACGCTCACCTTGAAGGACGTGGATGTCCACGGCTGGCTGATTGTCAGCAGCCGTCGAGAATACCTGCGTCTTTTTAGAAGGGATCGCCGTGTTACGCTCGATCAGAGTTGTCATTACGCCGCCCAAGGTTTCGATACCAAGGCTTAACGGAGTCACGTCCAACAACAAGACATCTTTTACGTCACCAGAAAGAACCCCACCCTGAACTGCGGCACCGATCGCCACAACTTCATCGGGATTCACGCTGCGATTTGGCTCTTTGCCGAAGAAATCTTTAACGGCTTTTTGAACTGCCGGAATACGAGTCGATCCACCCACCAACACGACTTCGTCAATGTCAGAGGCTTTCATGCCAGCGTCTTCTAAAGCTTTTCGGCAAGGTTCCATCGA
>JACMRP010000220.1 GCA_014376325.1 Pseudobdellovibrionaceae bacterium | reverse complement strand
CTTTTTTACTTCCGCAAATATTGGAACGCGTATCCCGAGATTTTAGCCGAACATGGCTACGAGGTTTTTACTTTGAGCTTGCCGTGGCGCGGACCGGTTCGACAAGATCGCATGGCAGAGTTTTTCCAAACCCAAAAATCAGGTAAGAAATTTCATTTTATCTGCGATCCAACGACCGAAAAAGAGTTCAGAAATTTGTTCGACGAAAACTGTTGCACGGCAAGCGTAACGGTCTTCGAAAGCGAAGCGCCCCGCCACAACAAAACTCAAAGCATTACTTTAAATTTTGCTTACCGATTGCACGCTTGGCATTTTTCAAATGATGAGCTTCCGAAGGCCGAAGATTTAGGCCTACATTTCCCGCACGAAGCCCCCAAGTTGCTCATAAAAATGCAAGCTTTAGGCGAACAGGACTTCTTAGGCTAAACAGTTTGCTCTTGCACGGATCTAGGTTCAATGCTGCAATATGCCTATGAGAGATGTCACCGAAAGCGGAAACAGCGTACGCGGAATTTTTAAGTTTATCGTAAACTTTTTAAAGCATCCAATTCGGCAAATCGTCTACCTGCCCGACTGGCCGTGGCGCACTCTGATCTGGGTGCAAATTGTGCTTTCGATGATCTCCGGCGTGCTTGCGAGCTTAACCCGTCCAAACATTTTTGGTTTGCTGTTCGGACTGATCGTCATGCCAATCATGTCGATGTTAATGGTTTCGTTACTGACGGCATTTCTTTATTATTATTTTCAGGTATTCGAAAAAAAATCCGTGTCTGCAGCAAAGCTCTTTACGCTTTCGCTTTTCTCGAGCATTCCATTTTTTGTTTTTCAGATTGCTTCGACGTTGCTGCCGCCAATTACTCTGATCGGATTCGCCTTTTCGGCCATGTTGCTTGCGGTCGGACTCAGTGAAAATTTCCAGATCGAAAAAAAGCGTGCCGTGCGTTTGTGCTTGGTGCTTTTTAGCGTGGTGCTTATGGTCTGGATCGGAAATCGAGTGAGCGATTACCGAAGCGAACAAACTGCCGCTTCGACAATGCCCCCGCCGACTTAAACCCTGCCCGTCGAACCGAAGCCGCCGGTGCCACGTTCGGTGCCTGAAAGCTCCGTTACAAGCTCAAAACGGGCTTGCAGCACAGGTGCCACTACTAGCTGAGCAACACGCTCTTGATCCTGAATAAGAATATCCTCTTGCCCAAGATTAATGACGATGATTTTTACTTCGCCGCGATAGTCGGCGTCGATGGTGCCGGGAGTATTTAATACAGTCAGTCCTTGTTTCGCCGCAAACCCGCTGCGCGGACGCGCCTGAATCTCAAAACCTAACGGAATTTCGAAACTGAGTCCGGTGGGAATCATCGCGCGGGCCCCTGGCTTCAGAGTTAACGGCTCCGCCATCTGCGCACGAACGTCAAAGCCGCTGGCCCCAACGGATTCGTACTTCGGCAAAGCGCCCTTGAAGTTTTCGAGGGTTTTGATTTTCATATTGAGAGTATTCATAATGACCCCTGAAAACCGAATCCTTTTAGAATTCGAATTCTTTCCAAAATTTATTGAGTTTATCGACTCCGGAACCCATCAAGACACCAGAAATTTTCTCGGTATCAAATTGAGTTTTAACGAAGTCATTCACGCTCGTGCGCGTGACTTTTTGAATCTGCTGGATCACCGAATCGACCGAACGATATTCGCCAAAAACCATTTCGTTGACCGCAATCGAGGTCATACGATTTTCGATGTCGTCGGAACCAAGCAAAATGCTACCTACAACCTGAGTCTTAAATAGATCAACATCTGAAGCCGATACGCCCAGTTTTTTTAATTTCCTAAGTTCTTTGCCGATAATTTCGGTGACCTTCGGGATGCTTTTGATATCCGCACCCGCGTAAATCATCATCGAACCTGCATCGACGAAAGTGTTCAGCATGCTGTGAATAGAATAAACCAGTCCCTTTTTTTCACGGACGCTCTGGTATAATTTCGAGGTCATGCCACCGCCCAAAAGGGTGTTCACGATATAAGCTTCGAATCTGCGCGGATCCTGAAAGCTTGCCGTCGGAAGTCCCATCAGCATATGGACCTGCTCCGAATTTTTCTCCATCACGTTTCGCGATTTTTTCCAGCGCGGTCGAACCCGCACCGGAATGGCTTTCGCCGGCTTCTTTTTACGCAGTTTTTTTGCGACCGCATCCAGAAATACTTGATGTTCCAAATCGCCGGCAACGCTGACGATGACATTTTTTCCCGTGTAACGAGATTTGTAATAGTCGGCGACTTTTTTCTGCGAAGTGCTGGACACCGACTTAATGGTCCCCAGAATCGGCGCAGAAACCGGATTGCCCGCGTACGATTTCTCAAAAAGCAGATCGTAGATCATCTCTTCGGGATTATCGTCGGTCATCGCGATCTCTTGCAGAATCACGCCTTTTTCTAAATTAAAATCTTTCGTGGAAATCTGCATATTGGTGATCAAATCACACAACACGTCGAGGGCCTTCTGCCAGTGGTCCTTCAGCACGAGCGCGTGGTAACAAGTGTACTCACGTGTCGTATACGCATTCAGGTCCCCACCGAGAGCTTCCAGCGAGCGAGCAATCTGGTAAGCAGAGCGGGTCTTCGTTCCCTTGAACACCAAGTGTTCCAGCAAGTGCGAAATCCCGGCCTCGTTCGCCGCTTCATCCCTGGTTCCGGTTAAGACCCAGATGCCCATAGAGATTGCGCGCGAGTTCGGGTGCTGTTCACTCAGCACCCGAATCCCGTTATCTAATTCACTTTTTTTGAATTGAATCATTAGTTCAGAACGGCCCGTCGAGAAAGCTTGATGCGACCTGCACGGTCGACTTCCAAAACTTTCACGTCGATCATTTCGCCTTCTTTCAAGACGTCCGTCACGCTGCGAATACGTTCGTTCGCGATCTCAGAAATGTGCAACAAACCTTGCGTGTTCGGGAAGATTTCGACGAAGGCGCCGAATTCCGCGATCTTAACGACTTTGCCTTTGTACACTTTGCCGACTTCGGCTTCCGCACAAATGTCGTTGATCATAGCGATCGCGCGCTTCGTAGCTTCTGGATCGGCAGAGGCGATGTTGATAGTTCCATCGTCTTGGATTTCGATCTTAACGCCCGTCGCTTCGGTAATTCCACGAATCACTTTACCGCCCGGCCCGATCACTTCACGGATTTTATCCGGCTTCACTTTGATCGTTTCGATACGCGGAGCGAACTCAGAAATAGAACCACGAGGCGCTTTCATTACGCGCTCCATGTCCTGCAAGATCGACAGACGTCCGTCTTTCGCTTGAGCCAAGGCTTGTTCCATTACCGCAAAAGAAACGGAGTCAATTTTGATGTCCATTTGCAATGCCGTGATACCGATAGAAGTTCCAGCAACTTTAAAGTCCATGTCGCCCAAGTGATCTTCATCACCCAAGATGTCAGTCAAAACGGCAACGCGGTCGCCTTCTTTGATCAGACCCATTGCGATACCCGCAACGTTGGCTTTCAAGTGAACGCCGGCATCGAGCAACGCCAGAGTTCCCGCACAAACTGTGCCCATAGAGCTAGAACCATTCGATTCCAAAACTTCACCGACAACGCGGATGGTGTAAGGGAATTTTACGAAGTCAGGCAAAACAGATTTCAAAGCGCGTTCTGCCAAATTTCCGTGACCGATTTCGCGACGACCTTGACCACCGAAGCGACCCGTTTCACCAACAGAGTACGGAGGGAAGTTGTAATGAAGCATAAAT
>JACMRP010000219.1 GCA_014376325.1 Pseudobdellovibrionaceae bacterium | reverse complement strand
GGTAAGGTTCTGCCGGATCTTCCAATTTTTTAGAGTGAGATTGCCAGTCCATTAAACTCATGAATTGGTCTGCCACCGAAACCATCATGACTTCAATCGTGCTGAAGGGATCGATTGTTTCGTCCGTCGCCCTATCTTGTAATGCCGGCGAGGTTTCTTTGACGGTGTAATATTCGGCCGAAAAAGCAAATGAAGATGTCAGGACAATGAATAAAAAAAGAGGTGCGCGAGGGATTAAAGCGAAAACTTTGCTGTGCATTCTCAGAAGCTGCAATCCGAACCCCTTTGAGTGTTTGACCTAAACCCATTGAATACGACCGACTCTTGTCCAGGCAACAGTTTCTTTTTGTCCCTAGGCTTTGATGCCGTGCTAAATGGAACCATTGTGTTACAGATTTGACGGCAGAAACCGACAATGTTATAGAAAGCAATGACTTACCCTACTCGCAAAATCATTTCTGCCACTTTGTTAGGATTGTGTTTGTGCGTTGCTGCACTGTTCACACTCGACCAAAGTTTAGCTCTGTATTTTAATCAGCCTGAATTGCAAAGCCTCTGGCTCGCGGCCAGAAACATTACGAATGCTGGGCTCAGTGAACACTATTTTATCATTTCAATTTTAACTTACGTTTTCTGCAAATGGATTCGACCGCAGTACGTGCGGGCCCGCATCTGGGGGCGTAATTTCTTTTTTGCACTGATTGGTTCTGGAATTTTAGTTCATATCGTGAAGTTTACTTTCGGACGGCAGCGTCCCCACATGAGTCCCGATTTTAATCCTTGGGTATTTCACCCTCTGAACATCGATTGGAACTACCATTCGTTTGCCTCCGGCCACAGTCAAGTGATGTTCACGGTGGCAACATTCTTAAGTCTTGGTCTTCCAAAATGGAAATGGGTTTTTATTTCAGTCGCGACGATTTTTGCATTCACTCGGGTCATTATCCATGACCATTTCTTAAGTGATATTATCGGCGGCGCGGTGATCGGATATGTCGGAACCATCACGTCTCTCTATTGGGTCCAGCGCTTTACGACACGGCGGCTAGAACCTTGTCGTCCGGACAGAAAGACTTCATAGTAGGTTTATGTTTTCTAATTCCCGAGATCTCCTCTCAAGATGGTTTCAAGCCCCGCACTCGCGCCGAAATTTAGACAGTCTTTTGAGCGCTCCTCCGCCCGCGGACGTGATGCTCCGAAAACGTCTAGAATGGCTCAGTGATTTAATTCAGTGGATTCGCGCTCAAGGCGCCATTAAAACTGAACTCGATTTTCAGTCCGGACAACCGCAGGCCCTGCGCGCCAAATACATGATGCTAATCCTGGAGCGCAATCCCGCGTGGAAGAAGAACGTTGCCGAGACCCTCAGGTCCATCGTCAAGGACACGACGGCCCTGGATCTTTTTGTGAATACCGGTGTGCCGAATCAGCAAGGCTTCGGAGCGGAACTTTTAGAACGTCTGCATTACAAAGTTCTGCCGCAAGCTCCGGACTACAAAAATCTTTCTTCCTTTTTTCGACAGACTTTCCGTCACGAAGAAGATTTCCTGTGGATTGAACAAATGGATAAAAAGGTCTTCGAAGATATTTTATCTTTGTTCAGCTATGAAGATCACGACCCCGAATGGAATTCACTGATTCGTGATGCCAAAGATGCGATCCTGCTTTTGAGCAGCGTGATTCGGGGGGCTGGACTTTCGACGCCGATCCGCATGCGCCTGGTCGGACGTCACTTTCGCGAGTTGCCGTTCTTTGAAGTGCCCTCGATGGCGCAAAAAATGGTGGACGCCGAAGATTCGGATCAACGATTGGTGCTTGCGCTCCAGCTTGAAAAACTTGTGGACCGCTGTCAGCTAGCGATCTCGGAAGTTTACGATCACTTAAATGAATACGGCGTCAGCGTCGGAATTGTTTTTTTGCTCGATCGAATGGAGGGACAACTGCGCCGTATTCGTCGCCTGACGGAGTTAGTCCTTAGCCACGAACGAAACCCCGAAGCGGTGTCACAATTCGTTGCGAACCTGATGCGCGAAAATGTTCGTTCGTTTCGGGTGAGCTCACTCTTTGCGGACAATATGTCGTTGATCGCGAAAAAAATCGTTGAGCGCAGCGCCGAAACCGGCGAGCACTACATCACGCGCAACCGCGACGAGTTTCTGTCGAACTTTAAAAAAGCTCTCGGCGGCGGATTTTTGACCGCCTTCACGATGCTGACAAAATTTATTTTGTACTTCGTGCACACGGCAATCTTTGTCGGCGGTTTTTTAGCGGCGCTGAATTATTCTTTCAGTTTCATATTAATTCAGCTGACCGGTTTTACGCTGGCGACCAAACAACCCGCAATGACCGCCCCGGCCCTTGCCGCCCGCATGCACAAAGTCCGTAATCCCGAGGCACTCGAAAAACTGGTGGACGAGATAGTTCATTTAATGCGTTCGCAGTTTGTCGCCGTGCTCGGAAATATTTTGGCCGTCGTTCCAACGATGGCGTTGTTGGCGCTTGCATGGTTCTTTGCATTCGGCAGTCACGTCGTTGATGCCGATAAAGCGCATCATCAGATGGAAAGTTTATCGATCCTGGGACCGACGCCAATCTACGCTGCCTTTACCGGAATCTTGCTGTGGTTATCGAGCGTCGCTGCGGGTTGGGTGGACAACTGGTTCGTGTACCATCGACTGAATTCTGCAATATCGCAGAATCGCCGGATGACCTTCGTGTTTGGTGAAGTCGGCGCGAAAAAAATTGGTTTGTTCTTCCGTAAGAATATTTCTGGTTTCGCGGGTAATATTTCTTTAGGTATTTTCTTGGGATTTATTCCGGCCATCGCGACATTCTTGGGCCTGCCGATCGACGTTCGACACGTCACCTTATCTTCCGGTAACTTAACCGGTTCGGTGGTTAGCTTAGGAGTCGAAGCATTTCAAACCTGGGAATTTTGGCTTGCGGTCGCGGGGATCATCGTTTGCGGATTTTTAAACGTCCTTGTAGCCTTCAGCATGTCGATGTTCGTCGCAATCCGCGCACGTAAAATTAAGACGCCGGAGCGAGATCTTATCTATCGTGCTTTGATCGAGCGATTGAAAGCTCACCCGCTCAGCTTCTTTTATCCAATAAATCGCACTTCCGAAATTCAGATAGAGCACAAATAAAAAAAAAGGCCTCTTGCGAGACCCTTTTGGTGTTTTAGTTTTGATCCAGCGAACAGGTCTTAGTAGCCCCAACCAATGCGTCCACCGATGTAGAATCCGCCGCCAGCGTATGGATTGCGATTGTATCCACCATTGTAATAACCGCTGTTGTAACCGCCGTTATTGTATTGGTTGTAATATCCATTGCC
>JACMRP010000218.1 GCA_014376325.1 Pseudobdellovibrionaceae bacterium | reverse complement strand
GGGGTCTGTAGATCTTCGCTTAAGGCTTCGATCAGCTCGGGGACTTCACCTGGCTCTGATTCGATGTCTTGCACCGGCAAAGATTTTTCGGTTTTTGCGCCCATCAATTTTAATTCTTCTACCTGACGAATTAAATTTCCCTTACCAATAGATAGTTTGTTCATCACGCCATTGTGGGCTTTCTGTGCGTCATCCAATTTAAAACCCAAGTTTTCGATATCTTTAACGAGTCCCACGAATTTGTCGTAAAGAAGTCCGCCTTTTTTTGCGATATCGACGGCATTCTTCTGCTGACGATCCTGTTTCCAGAGTGAAGCAACGGTACGTAAAGTCGTTAACAAAGTCGTCGGGCTGACCACCGCCACTTGTTTGTCCCAAGACGTTTGAAAGATTTCTGGTTTCACTTTAAAGGCCAAGGCAAACGCCGGCTCTAGCGGCATAAACAGAATCACAAAATCGGGACTGATCAGTTTTTCGTTCGCGTAATATTTTTTAGAACTCAATCCATCGATGTGCTTCTTTAAAGCCTCGACATGCAGACGTCCCTGTCTGTCTTGTTCTTCAGTCGTGGTGGCGCTGCTGTAAGCTTCATACGCGTTTAATGTCATTTTGGAGTCGACGACCAAGTGTTTTCCGTCTGGCAGATTCACGATGACGTCGGGGCGCTGAACTTCGTTGTCTTCTCCGCGCAAATCCATATCAATGCCTTGGACCGTGTACTCTTGACCCTTGCGAAGACCCGAACGTTCCAAAATGTTTTCAAGTATCAGCTCGCCCCAATTTCCTTGGGTTTTAACTTCACCCTTCAATGCACGCGTCAGATTCGCCGCTTCGTTGGACATCAAGCGATTTAGATCCATCAATTTGCTGAGCTCACCGCGGAGGGCGCCGCGCTCGGCTCGTTCATGACCATAGGTATCTTCAACCTTTTTGGTAAAGTCTTTCAGACGCTCTTTGAGTGGATCCAAAACCGAACTCAGATTTTGCATGTTCTGTGAAACAAATTTGCTGCTTTTGTCTTCGAATATCCGATTCGCCATGTTTTCGAATTGCTGGGTCATTTTGTGCTGAAGGTCCACTTGCTGTTGTTTCATCTGATCTAAGTTGTGCAGAGTAAATTCGTTTTGCAGACGAAAGTTTTGCAGTTTCATTCTGTACAGGATGAATGCGGTGATACCCGCGAAAGTCGCGCCGGCAATAAAAGCCAAAATCGTTGTCAGCATATAGAAATCTCCTTGGTCAGAGAAATTAAATTCTGGTACTAATGATATCAACACCCGAGGCACTGATGCAAAGTATCAAAAATATGTTCATCGCGTTCCGTCCGAAAACTCTGACGGCTTGTCTCGTGCCGA
Source organism: Pseudobdellovibrionaceae bacterium (assembly GCA_014376325.1). The sequence goes on along the minus strand of JACMRP010000218.1, from coordinate 7,047 downwards.
TTGTTGTCAGTAGTGCACTAGTAAAGGCTTTGGGTCTGCCTGTCGACAGCGAAGTGGTAGTTTTGGCCTTGCTGGCCAGCTTTTTTATACAAATTGGAACTAATTTGGTAAATGACGCCGTCGATTTTAAGAAAGGCGCGGACACCGAAACTCGCATCGGACCGCAAAGAGTGACCCAGTCTGGGCTCTTTAACTACAAACAAGTGATGACCATGGCGGGACTATTTTTTGCGGCGGCAGTCGCTTGCGGAGTGCCGCTGGTAATGAGCGGGGGAACGCCGATCTTAGTCATCGGAATACTTTCAGTCTTAATGGGCTACGGATACACGATGGGTCCAGTGCCGCTCGCTTATTTCGGCTTGGGCGATCTGTTCGTGATACTTTTTTTCGGAATCGTTGCGGTGATGGGCGTCTTCTTTTTGCACACGCACACCTGGCCCATTCAGTCCCTGTGGTTAGGTCTGCAAATTGGTTTTCACGCGACGGTGCTGATCGCAATTAATAATCTTCGTGACGTTGATGGAGACAGGCTCGTAGATAAAAAAACTTTGGCCGTTCGATTTGGTAAAAGTTTTGGACGTTACGAAATCGGATTTTTGGCAATGGCGCCCTTCCTGATGAATATATTTTGGTGGAATGAAAACTTTAAGGAAGCGGCCTTGTTTTCGCTGATGGCCTTGCCAATCGCGTTCATTGTGATCAAGAATATATTCACCACGGAACCTAGCGCATTTTATAATAAATTTTTGGGGCAAAGCGCACTTCTACACTTGGTATTTGGACTGCTCCTCAGCTTAGGATTTTTTCTAAAATGAAAATTAACTATAGTCCTTACAGATTAAAGCCGATGCAAAGTTTAAACGCAGCCGTCCCGCTGAGCGAGCGTCAAGGAGTTCTGCTGGCCATCGAATGGCCCGATGGACTTGCAGGTTACGCGGATCTGCACCCTTGGCCAGAGCTCGGGGATTCTTCGTGGGAAGATCAACTTGCGGGTATTCGCAGCGGAAAAATTTCCACAATGATGGAGCAAAGCATTTGGATGGCCCGTCGGGACGCGCAGGCTCGCAAACAAGACAAAAGCCTTTTCGACGGACTGCCGCTTCTGAAAAATAATTATCTCATTACAGATACCCGACTCGAGCAACCGGATTTAATCGCGCGATTAAAAGCCGAAGGTTTTGAGACGATCAAAATAAAACTGGGCCATGACTTAAAAAAAGAAGCCGAATTTGTTTCTTTTCTGGGGCAAGACGGCGCTTTCAAATTGCGATTAGATTTTAACTCGCTCGGTACTTGGCAAACTTACGAACGTTTTATGAGCAGTGTAAATAAAATCGCGCTGGCCCGTGTTCAGTATGTCGAAGATCCGTTCCCGTTTGATGAAGAAGCTTGGCTAGAGGCAAAACGGTTTGCGCCGCTCGCGATCGACAGCGATCTTGATAAAATAGATCTGAAGAAACTAAAAACGAAACCTTTCGACACCGTCATTCTGAAGCCCGCAAAACACGACGTGAACGCAATTTTACAAAACTGCATCATCAACGATTATAAAGTAACGGTGACAAGCTACATGGACCATCCACTAGGCGTCATGCATGCGCTCGCGGTGGCTGGGGAATTGAAGAAGGCTCACCCACAGCGAATATTAGATGCAGGTTGTTTGACCACTCGATTATTTCAAATGGATACCTATTCTGCAGAAGTGGTGCCTTCGGGACCTTACCTGAAACGCGCGGACGGCAAAGGCATCGGGTTCGATGCACTTTTGGCGAGGGAGCCATGGTCGCAACTGAAAATGCGTTAAAGAACGAAATATTACTCAATCCTCGATTTACCCCACAAGAAACTGCTTCGCTGATAGAGGTCGCGCAGAAAGTTTCTTCAGAGATGAAGTTACAAGGTCATATATGGCTCAGCACTTCGGGCTCGACTTCAGAAGCAGCGATCGGCAATAAACTGGTCGCGCTGTCGAAGGCCGCTTTCCTTGCGTCGGCCCAATCCGTGAATGAACATCTTCAAGTTTCGAGTTCCGACACTTGGTTGCAGGTTTTACCGCGATTTCACGTCGGGGGACTTGGGATAGAATTCCGTGCGCGCTTATCTGGCAGCAGGGTGGTGTCTGATTTTGAAAAATGGAATGCGGAACGGGCGCATCAATTAATTCTCGCAGAAAAAATAACTATCGCATCGATGGTGCCGACGCAGATCTTCGACTTGATTCAGGCTAAATTGAAATCTCCGAAATATCTTCGTGCGGTTATTGTCGGCGGCGGTGCACTGACAGAGGCTTTGTATTTAGAGGCTCGCCGCTGGGGCTGGCCGCTGCTTCCAAGTTATGGCATGACAGAAACGTGCTCGCAAATCGCGACCGCGACGTTGGAAAGCCTGCTATCTTCCGAGCGCATGCCGCAGCCTAAGAAATTAAATCACGTCGAATGGCGCGTGACCGCCGACAAGATCCTCGAAGTCGCCGGAACTTCATTAATGACTTGTTACGGGCAGAGACAAGCAGATGGCAGCATTCGCGGTTGGGACCCAAAGGCGGAAGGCTGGTTCACTTCGGAAGACCATGTTGAGCTACTGGGTTCTTTTGTTCGAGTTACGGGACGAAAAAGTGATTTTGTCAAAATCGGTGGTGAAGGCAGTTCGATGGCACGGCTTCGGGAAATCTGGGACCGCATTTTAGAACGTGAAAAGTGCGGCACTCGTCAGCAATTTGTGTTGATTGACGCTAAGTCGGAGCGACTTGGTTCAGAGATCCACCTGGTTTGCGCTTTGCCTTCCCCAGATACGTCCGTGGGATTTTTGAGAGATATTTTTAATAGAGAAGTTCTGCCCTTTGAAAGAATTCGCGAAGTGAAGTACATTGATCAGATACCTCGCTCTGATTTAGGCAAGGTCCTCTGGGCGAAACTGAAAAGAGATCTGTATGGCAGTTGAAAAACAAAAAACGGCTTGGTCGGATGCGGTCGTTATGATCTGCGAAAAATGCGGAAAATCCCTCGACGGCATCAAACTGAAAGAGGGCGGCAGCGCCCCTGAAAATCTAAAAAAATACCTGAAGGGCGAAATGAAAGAGCGCGGCTACGGAAAAAAGATCCGCGTGATCAACTCGGGCTGCCTCGACATTTGCATCAAAAACACGGTAGCAATCAGCTACAACCCAGTCGACACCTCAAAGCAAAAGCAACAAACCATGACGGTGCACCCAGAAGAAGACCGCCAGCAAATCCTAAACTTCCTGATCGGCACGGTTTAGAAACGCGCCTGCATTGAAGGTATTGCATTCATTTTTGCGATGCGCTGCATGCCCAAAAAGAAGGGCGTACCTTAAAGAATTTCGATGGCGCCGCTGACGGTGGTGACTTCGATTTTGCGATTGGATTTTGATGAGGTCTTGAAGGGGTTTGTGATTTGGCCCGATACCGTTTTTAGTTTGATATCTGTTTGGGCAGCTTCTGCGGTTTGGATTTTGACGTTGCCCGAAGTGGATCCGATCTGAATATCGCTCGGAATTTTTGAAGTTATTTGCAGGTCGCCGGAAACCGTGACGATGCCGAGTTCTTTCACCGAAATTTCTGCAAGGTGCGCATCGCCTGAAACCGTAGCGACTTCGAATTCTTTGCCCGCAATCTGATGAGCTTCCAGATTTCCGCTGACTGATTTAAAGCTAAACTCTTGCGCGCTTTTAGGAACTTGGATGTGGAGTTTAGTTTCTTTAGTTCGGGTTTCCTTAATCTCGACTTCGTTTTTTTCGACTTTCATTTCAAATAGGTCCGGAGGCGAGTTTTCGCTTCGTAACATTCCTTCGGCGATAAAATGAAATTTTTCATCCGGAGATTTTTCTATAAAGACGTCGGCGCTTTTGGTCGCAATTTTGATCTTGGTCTGCGCGCCGTCCAGATCCCAGGTCTTTTGGGATTTTACGTAATTGCCTTGATCGTTCAGGGTCGTGAAAGAAATATTATTTCCGTCATCTTGGTACTGCATATTGTAATGTTTCGCGACGGTAGAGACTACGCCGGGATTTTCGATCTTTGCGCGTCTTATGCTGTAACCCGCGATCGAGTAAGAAACCATCGTGAATACTAAAAGCCCAAAGAATATTTTTAAAAACGTATTTTGTTTCATCGCGTATCCTACTTCTGAAGAATAAATTTAAGGTTCCACTGTACGTAGCTGACGACGCCCATCGCGATGCCCTTGGTGACGAAGTACATAATCAACACTCCGATTCCGGCCATGCCGATAGTTCCGAATCCCATAAACAGTGCCGCAACGGATGCCCAAAAAGTTCCCGCAACCGCCGCGGCGGCAGGTACAATCGCCAGCATCGCAAAGCCCGCAGCACCGATGCCGCCAGCAACTGACCAGCCTGCGGCAATCATGGTAAAAATAATGATGGCAGGTATGAACATGAAAATGAAATTGAACGGTGCGAGAATTAGAACTCGTCCAAGGCTTGCGAGCACCAGTCCGACCGGAACCTCTTTCGAAGCGACTTTTGCTTGATTGATTTTTGATTCCGTTTCGTAAGCTTTCGCGATGAGATCCGGGGCGCCCAGCTTATCAATCACTTGATCTTCACTTTTGCCGCTTTTCAATGCATGGGTGAAATGCTCTTCGTAATCCGCCACGATATCTTGAATATTCGGTACGTTTCGCTGTGCTAGTTCGCTTTTAAGACTGGTCATGTATTCTTGTTGATTCATTTTATTTTCCCGCCGATTAGGGCGTCGATTTGCGTATTAAATTCGTTCCACTGTTTGTTTTGGTCTTTCTGCGCTTCCTTGCCGACCTTGGTGATTCGGTAATATTTCCTAGGGGGGCCTTCGGAAGACTCCCGCAAGTAAGTTTCAAAATATTTTTCATCGGTCAAACGGCGGAGAATCGGGTAGAGCGTGCCTTCCGAAATTTCTAAGATTTTCGAAATCTCTTCGACCAGCTCGTAGCCGTAATAATCTTTGCGGCTGATCATAGTCAGCACGCAGAGTTCGAGGATGCCTTTTTTAAATTGCGGATTCATGGGTACTATATAAAGCAAGGTACTGTGTAACGTCAAGTACCTTGTGATGCAGTGTACAAATTACTTGATCGATTCGTGTGTGTAGAGGTCGCTTGATATGTAGCGTTTGCGAACGTGGCGAAGCAAAACCAGAATCACCGCAGCCACTGGGATCGCCAGAAGCATCCCGAAAAAGCCAAACAGCTGACCACCGGCCAAAATCGCGAAGATCACGACGACCGGATGCAAACCCACTTTATTGCCTACGAGGTAAGGAATTAAGACCCAACTTTCTAGCAGCTGACCGATTCCGAACACGGTCCAAACCCAGACCACCGGCAAGAATTCTTGAAACTGAAATATTGCGGCGACGCTCGCGATGACGATTCCGATGCTGAATCCAAAATAGGGAATGATACTGCCAAGGCCTGCGATCAATCCCACGATGACGGCGACTTCAAGGCCCACAATTTTTAAACCCACAATATAGACGAGGCTAAGGCTCAACATCACCAAGAATTGCCCACGGAAGAAGGCGCCGACGACTTCGTTGCATTCATTCATCAACACGTTCACTTTCGGCTGAATTTGACGGGGCAACAAATCCTCCATGCCACCGATGAGCCTTGGCCAATCGACCATCAAGTAAAAAGTCACTACGGGAATGAGCGCTATGCTAGCAAGCGAACCGACGATCGACATTCCTGATAAAGCAATGTGCGAAAGTACGGTGCCCGCAATAGTACCGGCCTCCTGCCAAGAATTTCCAAGCGTGTCCGTGAGCATCGTCATATCTAGATGTCGCAAATTAATTTGAAATGTCGATTCTAACCAAGGCAATGCCTGCGCATTCGCCCAGTGAATAAATTCTGGCATGCGAGTATTTAAATACACGATCTGATTCTTGATGCCCGGAACAAGTCCGCCGATCATTAAAACAAAAACCAAGGTAATGCCAAAGAAGACGATGCATACCGAGAAGATGCGTGGGACTTTCCAACGATTCAAACGTTCGACCAGCGGAGTCGCCAAGTACGCGAGTAAAAATCCAACTAGAAATGGCATCAAAATTGGTTGCAGCAAATAAACCAAAAATCCGAGCGCGGCAACCGAGACTAACGTGAACCATCTCTGCGAATCCGTCATGTTCCAAACCCGTTTTCGCTCTTTGCTTGTTCGTTTAAGATTCTTTCGATCTCTTCTGCAGGAATCAATGGTCCTTTGCCGACACCCGGGCAGAATTCAACCACGTCTTTCTTCCAAGCTTTCGGCGACATCACTTCTGGCCAGAAAGGCCAAGTTCTGCACTGAGTAGGACGGCCTTCGTAAACCCCGCAGCGGACGCCTTCTAAAAATTTGCAGTCAGGTTGGCCTTTGACTTCAATCAAGTGATAGATGCCGCCGGCTTTCTGGCAGTGTTTTTTCGTGAACTCACTGACCCGCATGTTTAAAACTTTAGCCATGCGTTTACGATCTTCCAGCGTCATGAAAACGAAACCGAATTCACCGTGGGACGTGCAGCATTTTCCGGAACCCTGGCACTGAAAACGAACGCCTTCGCGCCACCATTCTTTACCAGGAACTGAAGTTTCAGAATCTACTTTATTTTTCAATTGGGACCTCATGGTAAGCGCTCAGTCGTTGAAGCATCAATGTAGGCAAAGCCATTTTAGCCTTGATTTGCGGATTCAGTACGGAGTGAACCATGTGAACCGTGGCGTGTAGCTTACCGTTCTGTTGAAAAGTGTACTTCATTTTAAAAGAAGTCGTGCCAAAACTTGCGACTTCGGCCGTGATATCGTAAAGCTGCCCCGGAATAAGCGGTGACTTATAATCTGCCTCTGCATGGCGAATCGGGATCATGTGATGAGCGCCGCTAAACCACTCTTCGTAGCGGTATCCCGCTTCGACGATGAACTCCTCGAAGGTGTCGTGGGACAAGCTAAAAATGTTCGCAAAGTACATGATTTGGGCGGGATCGGCGTCCCTGAACTTCAGTCGCGTTTGGGTCTTAAACTTTAAACTCATTTTTAACTTGTAAG
>JACMRP010000217.1 GCA_014376325.1 Pseudobdellovibrionaceae bacterium | reverse complement strand
GTCGTCGCCAGCGACAAGGACAGCGTAAAGTTCAAAGAGATTTTTACCATGGACTGGGATGGCGCCGACTTGCAAAAGGTGACAAATCACAAATCCATCGCGCTTTCGCCAGCATGGTCTCCGGACGGCAAAAAGATCGCGTATACCTCGTACGTGATTCGCGCAAAAACTAAGATGCGCAATGCGGACATGTTTTTATACGATATTCCCTCTGGCAAAAGAGAGCTGATTTCATACCGAATGGGATTGAATTCCGGTGCGTGCTTTGCGTCTGATGGCAAATCAATTTTCCTTACGATCTCGCAACAAGGAAATCCCGATCTCTATCGAATGAGCTTCGACGGAAGCTTGCTAGGTAAAATCACCAACGGTCCGAACGGCGCCATGAACGTTGAGCCCGCGAGCAGCCCCGATGGAAGCAAAGTTGCGTTCTCTTCGGATCGAAGCGGCCGACCGATGATTTACGTGATGAACTCCGATGGCACAAATGTAAAAAGAATCACCTTCGCCGGGGTTTACAATTCGACTCCGTCATGGTCACCGGACGGTAAAAAAATTGCGTTCGCGGGGCAGAGCGAAGATCACTTCGATATATTCGTGATGAATTCCGACGGTACCGGAATGTTACGCTTAACTTCTGCGAAAAAATCGACAGGACGCTGGTCAACGAACGAAGACCCGAGTTTTTCCCCAGATGGTCGTTTTGTTATTTACACCAGCAACCGCACGGGCAAAAACCAGATCTTTATGTCGACGGTCGATGGTACCGAAGAACGTCGTATAACTTTAGACAACGCAAATTACTTTAAGCCAAAGTGGTCGAATAATTTTGACTAAGCTTCGGACCCTAGCAAGCTACAGCGCCTCGGAGATTTCCGAGGCCAAGGCTTTTTCCCCGGTGCTCGCGCATTATTTGCCTTTCGCGGACCCAACTAATAAATCCCTACAGCAAAAAAGAACCATCGCCTGGATCGAAGCGGCGCTCGCGACCATATTAAATAAAAATACGGCCTTCGAAATCTGCACTAGCTGGAGCCACACCGCTAACGAAATTCTGACCAGCGCTTTTCACGAATACTTTCCGGAGGACCCGGTAATGTTGTTTGCGTTAGGTAAACTTGGTTCGCTCGAACTGAATCTTAGCTCCGACGTAGATATTCTTTTGGTTTCAAAAGAAGAAAGTGCCCCGCTACTAAAATCCCTGCGGCAGTTTCAAAAAGCATTGTCGGATCGAACCGCCAAAGGTTTTATCTTCAGGGTTGATTTCGATTTACGCCCCGGCGGCAGAAATGGTCCGCTGATCCCCACGATCGAGCAGTTCTTAGATTATTACGGTAATTACGGCGAAACCTGGGAACGCCTCGCCTTCGTCCGCCTGGCCGCGATCACGGGGGACCAAGACATCCAAAGCCAGGCGTCGGAGTTTGCAAAAAAATTCACTTTCCGCAAACACCTTGATTACACCCTTTTAGATGATCTTAAAAATTTACGTTCAAAAATCCGCCAACACTATTCGCCAAGATCTAGCGATTCCGTTTGGGACTTAAAGTTAGGCATCGGCGGTATTCGGGATGTGGAGCTATTTGTACACGCTCTTCAAGTCATTCACGGGGGGAAAAATGCCAATCTGCAAGTCCGTGGGACAGGTCAGGCTCTTAAACTATTGAAAGATTCGAAAATTTTGCCGGCGGCGGATTGTGATTTCTTGGAAGCTCACTATTGGCGCCTTCGTTCTTTAGAAAACTTAGTTCAATCCAAGAACGATGAACAAACCCATCTTTATGAAAAGGCGATGGCCGTTCCGGAGTGGGCATCGACGATTGTTTCGAACCTTGAAGAAGACCTAGAAAATTGCGACCGCATCGTGGGCTCGCTGCTAGGGGTTTCTTCTTCGCCCATCGCCGAAACTTCTATAAAATCTTCGACCACTGGAGAAATTTGGGACGAAATCCTTAAAATGGACGTGCTTTCAAGAAATAAAGACCGTGATGAGCACGCTCGGCTGCAGTTCTTAAACGAATTCTTCGAAACGCTGCTAAAACAAAAGGGCGATATCGACAAAGCCCTTCAACACTTGAAAGAGTTCATTAAATCCACCCGCGCGAAGGCCAGCTTCTTTACGCTGCTGGTACGTAACAAAAACTTGATGGACGAGCTCGCGTGGTTGTTCGGACACTCTCCTTACCTTTCACAAATTTTGAGCTCTAGACCAGAACTGATCGACAGTTACGTCTATCGTTCCCAAGATTTACAGCAAGGTGATTTGGGCTTGCTGCTTGAGCAGCTTGTTGAAAAACGACTCTTGGGCGAACTGATCAACGGCTCTCATTATTTAGAAGACCGCAATGTAGAAAATCTGCAGGTGAACCTCAGCGATACCGCGGACGAAATTTGCCGTTCCTTGCTTGATGAGCTTAAAAAAGAATTCCCGTCGACGATGCAAATTTTGGCGCTCGGTAAATGGGGGGGGCGCGAGCTGGGCTTCCGATCAGACCTGGATTTTATCTTGGTCAGTGAAGCTGAACCGAACGAAGTCGATTCGAAACTCGCGCGGCGATTGATCAATCGCCTGACCGAGCTCCGCAAAGGCGGCAACATCTACGCGATCGATATGCGACTGAAACCCTCCGGAAAAGCGGGCCCTATGGTGATTTCCACAGAACAGCTTCAGGATTTTTTCAAATCCGGTGCGCAGGCTTGGGAACGGCAAGTTTACTTAAAATCACGTTGGGTGACCGGTACCTCGCAATTCGATACGCACTTGATTTTGGGTGCGGGATTAACGACGCAGGACCTTCTCGACTTAGAAAAAATACGGGCGGAGCTTGTCCGATTTGTTCCCGAAGGCTGGGATTTAAAATACTCCGAAGGCGGCTTGCTCGATATCGAGCTGTTTTCCCAGACCTATTTACTGGTAAATTCTGTGTACGTGCGGTCCCCGAATACTCTAGATTTTTTGGCGGCTATTGCCGGGGCGCAGGACCTTCGTCTTAATTATTTGAGGTTGCGTCAATACGAGCAAATGCTTCAGCTCGTGTCGACGGAGGGCGGCGCAAAAGTACTAGTAAATCACGAGTCTTTTCAACAGCTTGCCACAGCGTTTCAGCAAACTTCGGCAGAACTTAAAAACACTCTGGATTTGCTATTCTCTGAGAATTTACAGCTACTTAAAGACCTTGACCCTCGTCGCGGGACAAAGATACTAGACTCTGGATCTTAGGAGGTTCAGTGATTAATCGTATGCAGTTCAAGAATGTTCAGTTCAAGAAGGTGCTTTGGATTTACGTCCTCGCATTTGTACTAACGGCATTCAGCTTCCATTCAAAGGCCGCGGATAAAAAAGCCAAAGAGACTAAAAAAGGAAAAGACATGATCGCAGTGTTCGAAACAAACAAAGGTACTTTCAAAATTAAACTCTTCCCTGAGTTCGCTCCAAAAACTGTTGAGAACTTCGTGGGTCTTGCAGATGGAACCAAAGAGTGGACCGATCCTAAAACTGGCAGCAAAGTAAAAAAGCCGTTTTACGATGGTCTTAAATTTCACCGCGTAATCCCGAACTTCATGATCCAAGGTGGCGATCCACTCGGAACAGGTTCAGGCGGTCCAGGTTACAAATTCGAAGATGAGTTTCCGGCGGGCGCTCCAAAGCACACGAAGCCAGGCATTCTATCTATGGCGAATGCGGGACCAGGAACGAATGGCTCACAGTTTTTCGTAACCGTTGCTGCGACTCCTTGGCTCGACGGCAAACACACCGTTTTCGGTGAAGTCATCGAAGGCATGGACGTTGTTGAAGGCATTTCAAAAGCGAAGACTTCTTCCGGCGATCGCCCATCAGAAGACATCGTGATCAAGACCCTAAAAATCGAAAAGAAGTAATTCGGTGCCAGGTTCCCTCATGGGATCGCGCTGAGTTCTTAAAAAAGGGAGGCTTCAAGCTTCCCTTTTTTTTGGTGCCAGGTCCTATTCCTGTAAACGGCGCGGCAGTTTGCCGCTCCGTTTACAGGAATAGGACCTGGCACCTTTACGGAATCGCGCTCAGATCTTGCTTGGCCTGGGTGATTCGCAGTTCGGTGTCTCGCCAGTCGGCGCGGACCGTTGCAAGCCTTCCGCGGATGGAGTCGAGTTCGCTCCACAAGACACTTCTGCGGCTGCGGATGTAATTCGCTTCTGAACAGATGACTTGGTTTTCATTTTGCTTTGCGGCCTCGTTATAGACCGAACGATTCGAACACTCCATCGCATGCGGTAAGCCCGAGTATTCTTGCTGCACGTTTGCTTCGGTCAAGGCGTAGTTGTCTTCGAGACTTTTGATTCCCGCAAGCCGTCCCGTCAGTTCCGCAATCAATGTCGACAAGTATTCCCGGCGCCCTTTATAATAGCCCGGCAGGAATTCTTTTTCTTGTTGGGGATTGCAGAGGTTTAAATAAATCTTTCCTGACTTCGCGAAACTATAACCCTTCTGCGGAGTACAGTAGCTGACCAATCCCTGAGAGTATAAACCACGTATCCGATTCATATCAAGACCATCACAGAAGCGGAAGAAGACAGGCACCCCTTCTTTGCCGCGAAGTAAGATTTCATCATACTGACACATCTTTTCGCGACCCTGCTTGAAACCTAAATCCAATTGAACCGCGCTGGTACGATCCACTTTTTTGCAGTCCTTTATGAATCCGTCTTCTTCGAGGTACTTACCGTCAAAGGCAACTTTTTGCGAATACTCGAACCAGTTCGTTTGTTCGCAGCGCTCTTTCAGAACCCAACTGGAACAACCCATCGAAATTAGTAAAACTCCGGAAAGAAGTACGTTTAAAAAATAGCTTTTGTTCATGCGGACATATCAGCAAATCTTATTGAGGCTCGCAATGAAAAAGACCTGAAGGGCCTGATACAGTTGGTTAGAACTCGCTTTGAATTCTGCGCTGTCTTCCGGCTTTGGAAAGGCTTGGTCGTTCCAAGATCCCATACCACCAAAAACATTGCCGATGCTGAAAGCTTTTAGACTGCAAACAACTTCGGGGGTTAGGCCCGCATTCAGCAAATCACCAGTATCCTGAAAGACACGGTCGAAGGCGGATTTTGCCCTTTCGGAGTAATTATTTTTTTCGAGTGCAATTTTAGCAGCCGTAACAAAGCCAGGATTGACGCTTAAACTTTTGAAAAGTGGATCATTCAAAACGAAAAGCGCCATCTGGAAAGCTTCTGTAAATGGTGTCGCTACCTCATCAGAGAATGTATAAATACGCTTAAGAGCTAACACCAAATCTTCCCGCGCCGACTCCAAAGTCACCGGATGCTCTTCCCAATCCATCAGGGGAAGTTCATTCCATAAATACATTTCCCAGCGATACTCGGCGGACGCCAATCCCCAAGAGCTCTGCTTTTGAAGCTGGAGGCTGGCCAAGTATCGAGGGTCTTTATTTTCTGGATTCAGCGGAATCCCGTAACTAAGATCCGGGTCGCGAAGCTTGAGTTTTAAATTCAACTGCAGAGGAATCTGAAAAGCTGCATTTCTGACAAGAGCCTCAATTTGAACGAGCTCGATAACACTTTCAACAATCACGTTAAAATGATTCTGATTGTTCGGATTGATTAAGTACTTTTTTATTTCACCAATGTCGATTTCAGAACTTTGATTGATTCGGTTGCTGGCATTAATAAATTCTAAAACACTTTGCCAAATTTCCTGATCGAAACTCTGGGCATTCAGTAATTCGACAAGCTCCGTAGAGGACATCGCAAATGGTGAAGAAAAAGTAACTTCAAGGTCAAAAGATTTAGTCCCCACAGATGTTTTGATCTGCAGGAGTGGACGCGAATCTTTTAGATCGAGCACGACTTGCGCGCCTAACATTCCTTCTTCATCGAAAGTCATTAAGGCTTTGTTCATACTGATCAGGGCGTGATGAATGCGAAAGCCAAGACTGAATTTTTGTGGTCTTCGAAGCTGGTCTAAATCGAAGACCTGATCATTTAAAAGTCCCACGACAACCTTTGAACGCGTTTCTGGAAACGCGTTCAACAACGCCAGTGATGACATCAATATGTAATCGTCTCTTCGCACGGAAACCTCTGACTAGATCCTATGGACGAGCTCATCGGAGGGTCAATACAAGTCAAATTCCTAGACCTAAGTCATAGGAATCTGTCTAGAAATTTTGCGATTTTAACTGAACTAAAGTTGGTACTCCTTTGGTCCGAATAATTGGCTATCGGGGGAACTATTCATGAAAACAAATCTGAAATTTTTAGCGTCAGTATTTATGGTCTTCGCACTCTTCTTCGGGTCATTCTCTGCAGAGGCGAAAACAAAAAAGAAGAGCCACAAGAAGGCATCCGTTTCACAGACTCATTCAAAGTCTAAAAAGAAATCGGCAAAGTCCGCAAAACATAAAAAGTCCGGCGGATATGCGAAAGCTTCTTCGTACATGAAGAAAGAGCGCGCTCCAGCGAGCAAATCAAAAAAGGCTAAAAAAGCCAAAAAACACGCAAAAAAGAAAAATCACACTAGTTACTAAATAAAAAAGGCTCCCTTTTTACCGGAGCCTTCTAAGAAGTTGTTATTAATGTTCGGAATTAAACGCAGTTGATAAGGTCTTCCAAAGTTCCTTTGATGCCTTTAGTTCCTTCTTTAACAGCGTCCACTAGTGACTTGCCTTCACGAAGCTGTTTGTTCACTTCGCCCACTACGGTTGGTGCTTTGGTATTAGCTAATGAAATCAAATCCAGCTGAAGAAGCTTTACCGCTGCTTTAGTTTCGGTCGATTTGAAGTTATCCTTATCCATCGCTTTGCCAATCAAATTTGTCAGCTCGACTTGCGTTCTAGCAGCATCTTTTTCAACTGATGTCGCTG
>JACMRP010000216.1 GCA_014376325.1 Pseudobdellovibrionaceae bacterium | reverse complement strand
CGGTTGCGTAAACGACGGTCGCGACTAAACCAAGACCTAAGATGAGCTTCACTAAATTCATGCGGATCCTCCTGTGGATCTCGAAATTTTAAACTTCGATCGTGCAAGTTGCAACAAGCGATACAACTGAAACGGCAGAATCGGGAACGTCATGCACAAAAGTTTCGATCTGATTAAAAACTTCTAGTGACCTTGATCGAGCGCCCAGTCGATCTCTTTGATTTTGTTTTTGCGTAAATAGGCGTTGATCTTTGAAAATGGCTTTGACCCCAAGAATCCGCGATGCGCAGAGAGCGGTGATGGATGCGCAGATTCGATGACTAAGTTTTTTCCCCTGTTCACGAATCCGGCTTTTTTTTGCGCGTACGCTCCCCACAAAACATAAACCAGGTTTTCGCGATTTTCGTTCAGCGTCCTGATAATTTGGTCCGTGAACAACTCCCAACCTTTTCCCTGATGGGCGGCCGCTTTGCCTTCTTCGACCGTCAGTACCGCGTTTAATAATAGAACCCCTTGCTCTGCCCACGACGTTAGATCACCCGTTTTCGGCATATCTAATCCTAAATCGTTTTTCAGTTCTTTAAAAATATTCAGCAATGACGGCGGATAACGGATGCCGTCCTTAACGGAAAAGCTCAGCCCGTGCGCCTGTCCAGCGCCATGGTAAGGGTCTTGGCCGATGATGACGACTTTGACTTTATTTAGAGGGGTTAAATTCAATGCCGCGAAAAACTCTTCACCCTTTGGATAAATATTTATCTTCGCCGCTTGACGCTTTTTTAAAAAACTTCGCAAATCTAACATGTAAGGTTTTTGGAATTCGGACTCTAGCTTTTTAAGCCACGATTTTTCGAGATCGACCAAGTTTTCTGAGTTCGGATGTGATTTTGATTCCATACATTTCCCCCAATGCCTTGTCCAGAGCGGATTTCCTGATGCCAACGCGAGTAAAAATCATCTTCAAAAAACTAAACAAACTGACTCAATTCAGGACGTTTGGCAGCGGAGCAAGTCTTAGGTCGAGATACTAGATCAATTGTAGAGGTTTACAAATTATTTCTGCGAAACACGAGGCCTTGACCTGCTTAATTTTAGACACATGTTACAATATAAGAAACGATTGTAACAGACTAAGGAGGATTTCATGTCGAACCTTCTGACGCCCGCAATTGACCTGGTCGAAGATTTGCTAGAGGACACACCCGAAGTAAAATCATATGTTTACCAGCAGCTGACGGAGTTTGAGCCGTATATTACTCCGGAAACTATTATCGAAGTGATCTCTAAGGATCCTAAAAAACTCGCGCTTCAGTTTGAAGCGGAGGGTAAAGACTTCGATATGAAGAACTTGCGTTCTCATTATAGGATGTCGATTACTTTAACGGATGGCGAAGCAAGGGTTTCAGCCGAAGGTTTGGATCGCAATATCTTCGCGGCAATCCGGAAAGCAAAAGAGATTTTGCTTAAAAAGTTGATCGCGATTCAAGATAAAGTTGTTAGCCAGCAAGAACGCAATATGGCGATTCATCAGGCGCTGCAAAATACCATGATTCATTAGTTCGTACCTGGTACCTTTCTGCCAAGAAAAGGTACCAGGTGATTTTATGTCTACTACTTCAAAGATGTCCTACAGATCTCTCGGCAATTGCGGAACTAAAGTGAGCACTTACGGACTTGGTGGTTGGACCACTTATGGCGGAACAGTCAAGGACCAAGGCTCCGTGCAAAAGATAATTAATGCGGCTTTCGATGACGGCATTAACTTCTTTGATATCGCAGATGTTTACGCCAAAGGCGAATCCGAAAAAATCATGGGCAAAACACTCGCCGATCTTTCCCGGAACGAGCTCGTCATTACCAGCAAAGTCTACTGGCCAATGAGCGACGACGTAAACGATAAGGGACTTTCGCGCAAACATATTTTGGAATCCATCGACAGATCTTTAAAGCGCGTCGGGACCGACTATTTAGATATTTATTTCTGTCATCGGTACGATACCGAAACGCCACTCGAAGAAACGATTCGGGCCATGGATGACCTTGTACACCAAGGTAAAATAATTTATTGGGGCACCAGCGAGTGGACCGGCAAGCAGCTAGAGGCCGCCTATGAAATTTGCGAAAAGCGCGGATACTACAAGCCGCAAGTCGAACAACCTCAGTACAGTTTATTAGCACGAGAAAAATTCGAAAAAGATGTTCAGCCCATTGCCAGTCGACTAGCAATGGGTTTAGTCACCTGGAGCCCGCTCGCTTCCGGAATGTTGACCGGTAAGTACGATGACGGAGTCAAAGAAGGACGATTCGCGCAGATGGATTGGGTGAAAGATTCTTTTTACACCCCCGAAAATATCGAGCGCGTAAAGAAAATGAAGTCGATCGCCGCAGATTTAAATTGTTCTCGTTCGCAACTTGCCTTGGCTTGGTTAAATCATCAGCCCGGAATGAGCAGCGTGATCTTGGGTGCCACCCGACTCGAACAGTTGCAAGAAAATCTGGGCGCGCTGAAAGTCCGCATCGACGCTCATATCGATCAAGAGTTGAAAAAACTTTTTAAGATCTAGAGGCCCGAGGAAAGCACTTGTTGCTCTTGCGGGTTGTCCGCTCGTTTAGTTTTTAATTCCATTTTGTCGAGCGTCCCGATCAAGTCTTGAAGCTTTTCGATCGGAGCCAGGTTCGCAGGGAGATCTTCTTTCAACTCCATCGTCAGTACCGGCGTCTGACGTTCGAACCACATATAACGTCCAAGACTGCCCGGGAAGTGCCCGAGCGATTTCCACGGAAGATAATCGTACTTAGGAAATTTAACTTTGGGTCCGTCGAAATCCAGTACTTTCAGCGGAGTATGAACCGAGACGATGAAGTCGGGTTTAAATTCTTCGATATGCTTAAGGGCACATTTCGTTTCTGGCTCACTTCCCGCATTGCTGCCTGGGAATCTTCGTGGATTCGCGCTGGTTTGTTTCTTCCAATAAAGTTGGGCGAGCTTATCCCAATCGCGTGTTGGAAAATTTCGATTTAAATCGGTGTTGTTAGCGTTCGTTCTTGTTTTTAGATCAACGCCGTCTGGATTCAGCACCGGAATTACGCGCCAAGAGTTTCGAGGATCAAAACTTTCAAGCCGCTCCATCCAATATCGACCGACCGCTCCGGCGGGGGTTTCGTCACCGTGAATTAAACTGAAAACTAGAATTTTTTTTGCATCGGCGTTGGTTGCGTATTTTTCGTAGTGATAAATGGCTTGGCCCTTATAGCTCGTGCAACCTTCGTTCATCTGCACTTTGTCGCAGGCCTTCTGCAAAAGTGTCGTGTCGACTTTACCTGGAAATGCTTTGAGTGCTTGCATGCATTGACTCGCTAAGGACGGCGTCGGGGCGGGAGTCGGGGCAGGGTTCAGTGCTAATGCCGGCGTCGCGGGAATATCCGCAAATGCGCGCGCGCTCAGCAGACAACATAAAATGACTAAAACCCGAAATCTCATAAAATCCTTTTTTACAGTGTTCTTTATTATTGCCACTCCCACGCTCACTCTCAAGACGAGAAAATGGCTGGGCTGGATCTTTTTCTTCGTCTTATAGTGAGAATCGAACAAATCGGACTAAGGTCCAGGGCGGTTTCTTCCGTAGAGTATTAGATAGGTCGCATATCTTGCTGGAGGAATTTGATGTTTGAGCGGGGCGGGTTCAGTTTCGTGGCGTTGTTAGTAATTAATCCTATCGTCATATTACTTTTTCAAAACTGTGCTTTGATTCCTGAAACCCAGAGCGAGTCGGTCGCTAAATCAATGAGCACTCAGCAAAGAAGCATCAGCTCCGTCAGCGCAGCGATCCCTGTCGCCCTTCCTGAATTCACCAAACAGGCTCGCTCCCAGCTAAGCGAGTGCGTTCAGAGCCGTCAACCCTGCCCCATCGCCACTGTCGAATAGAATTTTATGACGATGGTCTAGATTCGTTCTTACACTGTTTCTTTGGCTAAAAAGCCCTTGATCTACATAAAACTTACACATATAACTTATCTGTGTAGAAGACATGTAAATCAGAGGTTCATTTATGCCGAAACAGCTTTCCCCCACATCGCCCCTCCCCCTCAGCGCCAAAGAGAAAGCTGTTTTGG
>JACMRP010000215.1 GCA_014376325.1 Pseudobdellovibrionaceae bacterium | reverse complement strand
CACGGGAAGCGTTGCCATTAAAAATCTGTTTCTAAAACGCGGCAACTTGTCCTTCCGAAATCCCGAACCGATTCAGGTTAAAATGGATGACGGTCGCATCCGCATCCAGAATTTCAATCTTGAAGGACCACAGAACAGCATCCAAGTAAAAGGCCAAGACTTTACGGTGAATGACTTGAACGTGAACGTCGTCGCAAACACCGAGCTTCGTCTGTACCATATGTTCTTTCCGTTCTTTGACGATATGGGCGGTTCTGTTCAAACTTCCGCCACGGTTTCGGGCTCCCTCTTTAAACCGCAGATTCTCGGAAGTTTATCCACTAACAACAGTTTCGTAAAAATAAAGGGCTTCCCCCACCCGATCGAACGCATCCAAGCCGAAGTTAACTTTTCGCAAACGAAGGTACTAATCAATTCGGTGCGCGCGCAAATGGCCGGGGGTTTGGTCAATGCCGACGGCAACATCACGATCAAGGAATATCACGACATTCCCACATCGATCCGGATCAATCTCGACAGCGTCAGTCTGAACGTTCCAGATAAGGTAAAAACATCTGGCTCTGCAGATTTGATTTTGTCCGGAAAGTGGTTTCCGTTTTTACTTTCTGGAACTTACCGTATTTCTAATGGGGTCTTCGAAAAAGAATTCACCGAAGAAACCGGGAGTGGCCCGACGGCCCGTCAAAGTGTCTATCTGCCAAAAATATTGCGACAGTCCGCCTTTGAACCTTTAATCTTTGATATTCAGGTTTTGTTTGAGCGAAGTTTTTTAGTAAAAAACTCGATGGTTGAGGGCGCGGTTCAGGGCAATCTTCAAGTCAAGGGCACTTTGGGCAATCCGATTCTGCTGGGTCGCTTGCAAACCGATAAAAATACGAAGCTTACTTTCAAAGATAAAGTGTTTGTAGTTCAGAATGGAACGATTCAGTTTAACTCAACGGACGAAATTAATCCGGAACTCTACATCTCTGCGAACTCGCGGATCAGCGATTACGACATTAATCTTTTGGTGCAGGGACCGGCAAAAAATCTGCGCAACATCCGGCTTACAAGTGTTCCGCCCCTATCTGACCAGGACATCGTGTCGTTACTGGCGCTGGGCGTAACTTCGACGCGCATGGATCAGACCGTTGGAAGCCGCGATCAGGCGGCACAAACTGGTTACGAACTTGGTTTCGCAATTTTTTCGCAAACGGTGAATAAACAATTTCAGGATCGCCTCGGTCTGAATGTTCAGTTTACGTCGTCATTCGATAGCACCAGAAACATTAGCGTCCCGAAGGTCACCGTCAGTCGCAAAGTTTCGACGAAGGTGAATGCGTCGCTGACCCGTGCGCTCGGAAATGACAACACGAACAGTGAAGTTAAATTGCAATACCTGATCAATCAGAACTATTCTGCCATCGGCAGTTACCAAGACACTTCTTCTTTGCGCAGCCAAGGGCTCACCAGCGGCGAAGCCCGCAAAGAGAACATCTTCGGACTCGATCTCGAGTTCAGAAAGGAATTCAAATAGTGAAAATGAATTCTTTTCTGCGTTCGATCGCGCTCGTTGCCTTTTTGCTTGGCCCCATTGCCGGATGGGAAATTTCGAACGCGCAGGCGAAACGAACTTTAAACATTGGTGTCTTACCGCAAGAACAACAGAGCGATTTGTTAAAACGGTATCCGCAGATTTTAAATGGGAAACTCAGCCTAGAGGTTGTGGACGACATCATCCGGTACCTTCAGGCACGCCCAGAATTTGACCTCGTGCAAGTGGTCGACACCGGAAATGATCAGTTGAAGCTCGTCACCGAAAAGTCCACACGCATCAGCGCGGTTAAAATGGACGGTATACGTGCCCTATCGGATTCGGAAACGAAGTCACTTTTTGGAATCAACTCGAACGACGTCTTAAATCAAGATGCACTGATCGCGGGCGGCGAACGTCTGCGCCAACAGTACAACCAAATAGGGTACCGCAACGCTTCGATTGACATGGAAATACCTCCGGACGGAAAAGGCAACGTCGAGGTCCACGTGAAAGTGAAAGAAGGCGTGCAGACACTGATCGGGACCATTCAGTTTTATTCTCCGAATCAGGACTTAAACAAATCCATCGGCAAACGCCTTTCACGTCAGAGCGACAATGCACTGACCGATGCGGAGCTTGCGGATGTGCAAAAGAAAACTCGCGATTACCTCAGCGATCAAGGTTACATTCGCGCCGAAATCACCGGCCCAGAGATCAGCTTTAACACTGACGAATCAAGGGCGCAGCTGGTTTTCAAGATCGATAAAGTCGACGCCTACAGCGTAGAGTTTTCCGGCAATCGCGAAGTATCTTCTTCGACCCTGAGCAATTCTTTGGAGCTCCAGAGCTTTTATTCCGCGAGTCCCAACATCGGTGCCGAACTTGCGGCAAAGATCAAGTCCCTGTACCTTGCCCGCGGTTACGCCCGTGCCGAAGTTCAGAGCGAGGAAAGCGAAGGCCGCAAGCCTTACACTCGTCGCATCGTTTTAAATATCGATGAAGGGCCCAAAATACGCATCGCTAAATTTGAATTTAGCGGCAACATCAGCCGCGAAAGCCGCCACTACGCGGTATTACTCAAAAAACAGAGTTCTGATTTGATTCAGCGGGACTATTACAACAAGGACGAACTCGATCAGGCGTTCAAAGCGATGGTCATCGAATTGCAAAATGAAGGTTACTTATTAGCAAAAATAAATTCTACCCGCACGCAGTACAACAAAGAAAAAACGCAAGTTTCAGTCTTCGTCAATATGGACGAAGGCTCCCTTACCCAGATCGAAGATATTCAATTCACCGGCAATACGGCGCTGACCGCAGAAGAGCTTTTGAGAGTAACGGAGCTAAATAAAAACGAAGCCTTAAAATTAGCGAACTTAGAAAAGGCGATCGCCAATCTACGACTTTACTATCAAGAAAAAGGCTACATCGAAATGGCCATCCTGAATGAT
>JACMRP010000214.1 GCA_014376325.1 Pseudobdellovibrionaceae bacterium | reverse complement strand
TTTTTACGTTCGCCAACGCAAAACCCACGCTGAAGTTTTGACCGGCTTTCACCGCCATTGGTTCTGGTTCCGGATCCTGAAGTTGTTTTACGTCCGTAAAAGTAGGCTGGTGGATGAAAGTATCCATGATCGTCGTCGGCGCAACCAAAGTGTAAACCGGTGGATTGACGAACATCTCTTCTTTCATCGGTTCGATGAGGGCGCCTTTGCAGTCGTAAGTTTCCAAGTGAATGTGCGGCGCGGTTGAACAGCCCGAACTTCCGACAACTCCCAGCGTGTCGCCGGCTTTTACTTTTTGGCCAACGACGACCGGGATCGAATTCTTTTTCATGTGCGCGTAAATTGTGGTGTAGCCATTTGCATGAAGGAGCTTCACGAAATTGGCCGGGTCCTTCGAACAATTTTCGATCGTGCCGCCCAGATTTCGATCGAACGAGCTCGCGTAAGTTTCGGTCACGATGCCGTCGGCAACAGCGAGGATCGGGAAATTATTGTCCATCAAGCGGAAACTCGCGATGTCGACATCAATCCCGTTGTGACCATCGTAAGTTTGGGCAGCGGCTCCGGTTGACCCCATATAGTCCAGCGTCGCGCCGGCTAGTGGATTCAAGTCCACGAAGTTGTGTGCAATCCAATCCTTGTAGGGAGTTCCGCCTACAGGCCACAACATCGGAAAGTCCTTCGGCAAACATTGCCCAATCGGAGTTGGAGTAGGAGTCGGAGTCGGCGCAGGAGCTGCCGCGGCGTCGTTACCCGCAGTCGAAGCCGTAGAGGCGGCATTGAACCCGGCCTTACAGCTCGTCGTTAATAACAAGCCCGCAGCCACAAGCAAAGAACGCATAAAAAAACTCTGAAGATGTTTCATATCTTCAGAGTTTCTCGAGTTTACTTTTTTGTCTAGGCTAGTTGTATCGGGTCAACCAGCTTATCGGGGTAAATTCACGTAGCGGAACCAGATATCAAAGAGTAAGTGCAGCTGGCCGTCTTCGGTCTTAACTACAGACTTCATCAAAGTCTGGTTTCCGTAAGCGTCCTGTTCTTTGTAACGCTTGTCGTAGTTCAAGTCGATCACCGTGATTTTCTTTTCTGCCAATGTGAATAACTCAGAAGGCTCAGAGATGCCGTTACGGTTTAAGTCATTCCAAACACGGAGCTTGCTGTAAACTTCGTCGTCTGGAGTAATCAGGTTATCACCGTCGTCATCATATTTAGCAAGGGCCAGGTAACCGTTTGCAGCATACTTGCCATCTGGACCGCGAGTGTTATCGCCGAACATTTCGTCTACTCCAGAAACCACTCCGTCTTTAGGAAGAACGATGAAGTAATACTCTTGTCCAGAAACCATCCACGAAATTTGTTTTTTAGCGTGAGCAGCTGGATCAGAACGTTGACCTAAGATGTCGAACTGAATTCCATCCATAGGTGAAGACAACTGGATTCCGCGAGAAGAAGAATCCATGCTGATTATCAAAGGCGACGCGCGTTTTTCGCAAAGCTTTTGGGTCGCTGCAGTGCTTAATTTGCCGCTCGCCGCATTCAAAGTATTGTAGGAGCTGTTGTCTTTGTTCAGGTCGTAAAGGATTTCGATTTTAGAGTTGGCAATTTTGTAATCGCCGCTCGCAAGAACTTCAAATTTGATATCATCTTCGGTCAAAGATTTTTTTGCGTAGTCCGAAGTCGCGGTGCTCTCCACCAAATAAACGGTGTACTTTCCGACAACCAGACCAGCGCAAGGGGCGAAGCTGATTTTTTTCTTATTCAAAATCATATTTTTAAAATCACCCGCAACTTCGCAGGCCTTCTGACCCGAACCGTTGACGATGACAGCTTTCAGAGCTGCCGCGTCCACCAAATTGGTGCCTGCAGCGTCTGATTTTCTATTAGAACATAAGAAAGTAAAATTTAAATCCATTGGATTTTTTGAACCAACAGTAGGGTCAACGCCCGTTGGATTGTCAATGGGAGTCACCGGGTCAACCCCGAAGACGTCCTCTTTGTCCAAGGCCATGTTTTTAGCAGATGGATCTACACCGAACTTAGCGCGCGCGCAGTTTTGATAACTGAATGCCGTGAAACTCAATGCGGCGATGATGGTTACGTAGGATACCAATTTGCGACGATTACCTGCGTACATGAATTCCCCCTGGACGTTTGAAAAGTAAAACCCCGATACAGGGATGATGTGCAGAAAAGGGGCCAACCCGGATGAAGCGTATAGACTTAGAGCTTCGCAAATAGTCTAGGAGTTGATCACTTGTTAGTAAATCATCATACATTTATCAAACTGAGACACCTCCAGTACCTTTGATCACCGTCGAGCGTTGTACAGGCCGGGCCGGGGCTAATTTCTGGTCTAGGCCTATTAACAAAATGAGTTCTCGTTCCGATACGCTCTGTGTAAATTAGAGATATAGAAATAGAGAAGGAGTTCGTGATGAACAGTTGGAAACCACTATTAGTGATCATTGCATTTTCTATGAGCGTAGGAATGATTCCTCATGCTCAGGCAAAGTCGGTGGACTCTGCCCAGGTAGATGCTGAAGAAGCCGGAACAGACGCGGAGTCTGCAAAGGCAGATGCTGCCGAAGCTCGTCGTCGCGCCGAAGAGGAACGTAAGTCTCTCGAAAAGGCCCGTAACGAAGCTAAGAACGCGTTAGAAAAAGCTCGCACTGCAGAAGCGACGGCTAAAAAAGAACAAGCCGAAGCCGAACGGGACGCGGCCAAAGCCAAACAAGAAATGGCCGAAGCAGAAAAACAACAAAAGTCTGCGGAGTTGCAACATCAGCAATCCGAGACGCGTATCAAGCTAGCCCAAGAAAAATTAGCCCAGTCCAATAAAGCTCGCGACTTAGCAATCGAAAAAAAGAAGGCGGCTGAAAAAGCGTCTTCCGACGTAGCTTCGAAAGCAAAAGACGCAGAGAAAGAAACTCAGAAAGCGGCAGAAGAGTCGCAAAAAGTTTCAAAAGAAGCCGAAGAAGCAAACGCCAAGCTAAAACAGCAACAGCAAGAACTCGCGAAGGCTCAGCTGAATGCGCAAAAGTCGATTGCTCAAGGCAAAGCAACTGAAGCCCGCGTAAAAGCCGAGATGGCCCGCACGGATGCAGAGAAAAAACGCGTTGAAGCAGAACTTGCAAAAGCGAAGTCTTCACAAATTCAGGCAGAAGAATCCGTTAAGAAACTAGAAGAAGAGTCTAAAAAAGCGGAAGCCGAATTAAAGACGACCAAGTCTTCAGCG
>JACMRP010000213.1 GCA_014376325.1 Pseudobdellovibrionaceae bacterium | reverse complement strand
GCAGTATGTAAAAGGCAATCAAGGTCTTCGATTTTTGCCATTCAGGGTCGCTGTAGCAGTTGGCTGCGCTTCTTTTTTGTACCGAGCTATTGGAAAAAAAATTATTCAAAAGATGCCGCAAAGTTTGCACGAAAGGGTTGTTGTTGGATGGCTTGTAAAACTAAGATGCCTATTTTTAGGCAGTTGCGCCGCAATTTGGTCGCGGATCTAGCGTTATCAATTTTTCTTAACTAATTCAGGATCTGTTAAACCTTTTAAAAGTCCAGCTATAGCGAACCACCACCACGATTGTTCAATTCCGACTGTCACGGAAGGGCCATTTACAAAAAACGCAGAGACGGCGCCAAAAGCAACTCCGAAAACGGCGCCGATAAGGGTCCACAAGATCACTTTTTTAATTTTTGCTATTTTCATAATTTGCAGACTGTTCTTAGGTTCGTATTTTTGTCAATACCCGCAAAGCCAAGTCAGCCCTGTTTTAGGTCAAGTTTCAGCGAGTTTTTCAAATCGGCTTATCACCGATATCAGCATCGAAACGCTGATGGATACGCCGAGAGAGGCCGCTTTCGACCGGCTCACAAAAATGGCGGGCCGTCAAAGCTAATGAAGTTTCATCCGTCGTAGTCTAAATGATGTCCCGAATGTCGGGACATTCTTGTTGATCTGCAGTCCCGTCATACAGCAATTTTTCGGGCGGGATGAACTTATGGAACTTTTCCACTTGGTTACAATACTCGTGCTAAATTTACACGCTACAACTCGCACTGGTAAAACATATGGATTTATAATGTGCATTCTGATTTATGTTTTCTTGAGCAACCCCCCACTTTGGAGCTTTCTTGAAAAATGTATTGGTAACGATAAGCCTTGTTCTTACGGCATTCAATGCGCTTGCACTCCCGGTTCATACTTCTAGGCTCGAGGATTACAAAACCGGTGTTAAAATCGCACTGCTGGAGCACCCTGTGCCGTGTATCGCAGAAACTGGGGACGTGTATGAGGACAGCTTGTTAGCCGTGATTGAAAAGGCAACTTCAGCGGAGTTACAGATGCCAGGGGCTCAGCCATTGGTGGTTTTTACATACGGAACTGAGACCGAGCGGACCACCGCCAGTGTCACGACCTCAGCAGATAACAGGACTGTGATGGACGTCAAAATCGAAGCCGCCACTCTTGTGTCCGAAAGTTTTAATTTAGGGGACATTGCACAGCCGAATATTGTGACCAGAAATGTTTGGAAGACTGTAGGAATAGTTATTTGCCATTAAAGTGAAAATTTTCTTGGATTTCGTTCATGCGCTTGGAATCATCAAGGAACTGCGTAAGCTCCTAAGCTTCAGCTAGTATTTGGTTTCGAGCCTTAAGGACAGTCTAGTTTTTGTTTTGATGGACGAACAGAATATTAGACCTGTTAAAGTCTTGCTATTCTATCAACAAACGCTCCCGATCTTACAGGAAGATTTGTTGAAAGGTAGTCATGAGGATTGCGCCCTTGATTTTGATGTGCTCCATATATTTCGCTACCAGCGCAGTCCATGCCGAAAGAATTCAAATCTCGCCGACCCTTGCTATTCGAACAGATTTAAAAGTAGTAGCCAAAGAAGTCTTAAGCTCTCTGCGGACCTCTCTGATTCACTTAAAAGATGAAAATCGAGATTTTGATCTGATTGTCGTTCAAAATGCACCCCCAAATCTCGCCAATCTCTTTAGCGCAAAACGCTACTGGAGGTCTGCCCAATTGCAGACGGCTTCCACCGACAAAAACGTAAAGGATCGCGGCTGTCGTCGATTAACGGCTAGAACATACCGTTGTGATAGAACAGTCGGACAAAACGCCAAGTTCGTCTCGGAAACGCTTTTTTGGAATGCCAAGAATGATCTTATCCTGATGCGTACATCGTCAAAAAAATCATTTTCAGAGGCTTTGGCAGTAACAGAGAGTGTTGAGATTCTTGGAACCTCAAGACTTCCGGTGGGACGGTCAAAATGACAGTTAAAAAATTGTCTGCCGCTCTACTGCTCACTGGATTTTTGCTCCAGACCTTAATTGCGTCCGCAAAGCCTTATGATCCTACAGAGGATTTGCTTTTTGCCTTCGGAAGCAAATGTCACGGTGTGGGCGCCATCAATCAAACTGCTTTTTCAGACGGTGCGGCCATTAAGAATATCATTCAATCGATTCGGGCTGATGAAAACTGTAAGGGAGTAACCGGGGCATTAAATGACATTGATAGCTTAAATGTCCCCGGACTATTGCGGGACCGAGTCGCCGATCAAGACATGGAATACTTGTCCGTTCAAGCAGGCGATATTGAGCTTGCGCTTCAAAGCGAATCGGAAACGCCAGGCCCTGACAAAGAATATATACAAGCTCTAAAGAAAGAATTGATAAGTATTAAGGTGGGAATTGCGAAATCGAAAAAACTTTCGAATCAGGAACGCACCCGTAATAAGCTTGAAACCATTGGCAACTTTCAGAAATATTCTAGTGTCTTATTTGCTCGCTTAAAACAAAGTGACCAGTGTCTAAATCAAAATCCGAACCTTGCAGCCTCTATAGGGGCGCAAGTTCTAGGATTAGGCTCAACCTTAGCATCCGGAGTCGTTGGCTCATTGATGTTGGCCACTGGAAGCATGATCGACAGTTTTGTGTCTTTTTTTAAAGACCGAGGGCTGGGAAATAAAATGAAAGGCATTGTGAACAGTAAATTGGGTCCCGCCTTAGGGTGTTCATTCGAAGGACTAGCAAAAACATACTGTCAGGCACGAGACATAGAAGCCATCATCCATTTTAATAAAAACAAAGCTGAGACGAAGGGCGTTCCAAGTTGGCTGGATGGGGTCGGTGCTATCGGGCAAGATTCGGCTTCCTACATGGCATGGGTGACCCAAGTAGATGCCGGATCCCCGGCTGGAACATCTGGCCGCGCCACCGACAAAAAATCGGGGATTACTGCGCAAGCGGAATTGCGTACGATAAAAATTGATTTGGATGGAATTTTAAATAATTCAAAGAACACCGTTTCACTGTCGCCGGATAAGCAGGGGGCTGTACGACAAGCTTTAAATGAAATGGCTGGCAAGATGACGGGGAAAATTGATTTTACAACTGGGTCTACTAATCCAGTTAACGGACCATTTTCACAGTCGTTTGCAGGCGATCCTCAGTGCGGTCCGTTTATTTATCTCTACTCTAAAGGGGTTGATAGAGTCAGAAAAGATGCGGGCACCCTGACCTGCGCGACGTATGTAACTAGCCAATATCCAAATTTGCCAAATATTGAGACCGAAGTTGGAAGTCTGATTGAAGCATTAACAATCGAGGCCAGCAGTAATGTGAACGTGAAGCTGAGTTTAGTAAATGAAAGCAATCCGATGCTTGTCGTGGCTAAAGTGGATTCCAAATTTAAGAATCAACGGTCCGCTAGAGATTTTATGAACACTTCAATCGCCTACCTGGAAAATCTTTTGAAGGAACCTCAAGGAATTGCTAAAAGACGCAATCAGCGAGATTTGATTGAAAAAACTAAAAACCAATTAATCGCTGCGTTGTCGATCATAGACAGAAGCGAAGAAACCGCGATGCCAACCGTTCCACCTATACCATCGAGCGCACCGTCATCACCCGTTCGAAAGCCAACCATAGCTCTGGGAAAGCCAGCAGATCCGGTGAAGAAAGTGGCTGACCTTTCGCGGGAATTGATTCCGCAGGGAGATACTTTCGCGATTCCAAAAGCATTGAGTGAAATTATCAATCAAGATATAGATCATAAAATCAGCCAGGGCGAAATCGATCAAAACCTCGCGGTTTTGATGCAGCTATCTGCAACCGACAGTCTAGGTGAGTTGATCAAATATTACATTGGATTAGAGCCCGCAAGGAGCCAGGCTCGGTCGGCCAAAGAACTTTCGAAGGACAATATTAGCGCTATCGCGGCGACCTTTTCTGAAGGTCTGCAACAGCGGTTTGAAAAGCTTAGTCGAGAAGCATCTAACGATCCTGCGGCTAAAGATTCATTGGCTCTTCTATGTATGCAAAGCCTTGCAATTCCGGAGGCCCCCCACCTAGCTGATTTGGATCTGACAAAGTACTGTTCAGGAAATGTCTATAGTGATGACGCCGTTGGCAGACCGGCTTTGAAAATGGATTTTAATGAGTTGATTGGCAAAAGCTATCCTGAAAGAGCTTGCGCAGTTCACGACTTTTATAGAAAGTCCTATTTATATGATCTCAAAAATAAAAACAGGTCCGACAATAAATCCTCCGATGGAGTGCGATAAAGGACGTCCCGACATTCGGGACGTTTACATGCGCGAGGATATAATCCAAAAAATATGGCCAAACGAAAACGCACGCTGAGCCCCAAGTACTTCTGCACGTCTTTTTGCCACACGTAGTAGGCTTTAGCGACTTATCACTTTCCTTGATACCCTATGGGTGATGGCTCCCGAGTCTTCTGGGCTTCGTGTTTAAACTCGAGTATTCGTTAATTTACGTCTCGTCCTTAAAATTTATCGATGCCCCCGAATCTTGCCGACTCTCACCCACAAAGGATTCGCTGAACGAAATTCTTTCTCGATTTGAGACGAAGTATGTGGCTCTTGGATGGCTATTGCCTTCGCGCAAGTAAACGTGTCGTTTTGACGACACGACCGTTTTAAATTCTAAATAAATATCGTCAGATTCTCACCGAAAATTCACTAGCGGGCAAACAGCCGCCTGCAGCTTCCCTTGATTGGAATATTTTTAGCCTTCACGACTCGCGACAGAATCTGATACCCCAACGAATTGTTCATCAGCTCTGCGTGAAATTGCAGCAACATTCCCCGCCCGTTTTTGAACTCGGTGGCTTCGACGCCCCCATCGGGCGCCAAGGCGGCAAGCTCTAAAAATCCACCCGGCTTAAAAATCATCGACTGGTGGTGCAGACTGTTCACCGTTATCGCATTCGATTCCGAGCTGACAGATTTCAAAATATTATACGAGGTAGGCAATAACTTGATCGAATGCCAATCATTCGCGTGCGCGACGCTTTCGCCGATTTGAACGGGAATATCCTGAATCAGCTTATAACCTAAGGCGACCGAAGCTAACTGCGAACCCCGACAGGTACCGAAATAAAAGCTAGGTTTCGACTCATCTTTTTCTATTTGGCCTCGGCGAATAAAATGTTTTACCAGCCGAAACTCTGCATCATCGCGTGCGGGGCTGGTGTTTCTGGTGTGAATATTTTCTTGTCTTGACAGAGATGGGTCGACATCGTCACCGCCCATGCCTGCATAGGTGGCAAATTTTTCGTAGACCAGATCAAAAACTTCTCGCTCTTCATGCACCGAAAGTCCCAGCCCCGGATTGACCAGCAGCAGGTAGGGCCTTTCACCCAATTCAGAAAAAATTTTAGTGAAGCTAATCACCCGGGCTTCTTTTTCGGTGTAATCGCCTGGACGATTTGCCTGAAATAAGACTCGTCTATTTCTGACGGTCACGTCGTCAGAAAGTTCTTTGAACTCCACGGTCTCTAACTGCGGAGTTTGCCCTAAAAAAAGCTCGATCAAATCTGGTGTGCGATTGAAATTCTTTAAGTACCTGTCGGCCGCTTGGTCGGGGGTTTCAGAATCGCGCACCGGCAGTATCAACGGCACCACGGTGCCTTTTACATGCCACTCTACCAGGCTCATTTTAGCTTCAACGATATTCGCAAAAAGTATCAACGGCAGGATGCGATAGGCAAAATTATGCAGCATAGAATCTCCTAGTTGGTAGACTCTTTCTCCAAAAAGAGTGCCATAGAAATCATCGCGAGCGGCAAGGCCGCGTCCGCTGAGGTGTCTAAAATATGGTCACTGCCAAATCCGGCGCGACACTCGTCAGAGAGTTTCTTTGATCACAGAATTTCAAGGTGCGCATTCAGAGCCGTCAATTTTTAAAGTATCGTGATGATCTCTCCCGCACAATCATCTGCGCTGCTTTATTTCTAGGCCTCCATTGCAAACTTAGAATAGCGAAGTTGCTCTAGCGGTGGTACCCGAAGATCGGCTGGACGAAGTTCTTTCTCGATTAGGGGCCTTGCATGAGGCTCATTGCGCTCTATTGGCTTCGCGCAAGTAAACGTGCAGCTTTGGCTGCAAGATTCCCCATTTGATTTCTTTATAGCCAGGGGTCAAACAGGAAGAAGTGACAATTCGCGACTCAGCATAATTTATTTGGCACTTTACCTCATTCAATTGGCCTGAGGCGTATTTAGGGATGGCAGGATTTTGGCATAACTTAAACTCGCAATACCAAATTCCATCATTTGCCAGAGGTGCTCTATGAAAAAATCGAAAAGTTCGGAAAAATCCCCGGTTTTTGCAGTTCTTACGTTCGCGATCACGATGTGTGCGATTTTTCCAATGACTTCGGCAATGGCCAAACCCGCTGACGGCCTACGCAAGATGGATTTCAATTCTGCAAGAATCGAAGCCTTTGGGCGATGTCAAAAGCCTTACGCGGAGCCGGTCGTCGCTAAGATCCCTATGTTGGATCCTGCAGGACCATCTGGTTTCGGCATGACCTATCAAGAAGAGCTGGCCGTTACCACCAAGAACATCCTAGATCAAAATGACTTTTATATTTCGCCTCGACCGCGTGCCGCCGTCAATAGCTTGCCAATGCAGGTCTACGTCGAATCGCAATCGGCGGGAACCTATCAGTTGAAAACTTGGAAAGATGCGAATCCCGATTTCACCTCGAACACGATTCATCCAGCTATCGATAAATCTCTAATCCCGCAATCAGGCAAAGTTCTGACTGAAGTCATCATCGGTCATAAGTCTCCTCAAGGCGGTTATCCACAGTTGTTCGATATTCGCTCGAGTGCCTACGTGCGCTTCGCAGGATTTCCTCCACAAGTCACGGGGGCATCACTTCGGCTAGCAGCACACAAAGTTTTCGGCCTCGGCGCGAATGGAAAAACTGGTCTTAAGGAAGACTTTCCGATTGTCCGATCCGTCTACCTTTCAGCAAACGATACGAATCAAGCCCATGCTTATCTCATAGTTGAAAGTGAGCTGTTTTGCGGCGCCCTGAGTATGAAGATGTCTCCAACTGGAAAAAACGCCGAGATCATCGTCGACAGTCACTGGTACACTCGTGAGGACTTCAACTGGAAAAAAGATCCGCACACGGCGTTGGTTGCGTACAGCAGCATGTTTTGGAAAAGTTTAGAACAGGGCTCTGCGGGCGCGACCGATTCCGCTCACGACTCGGACACTTTGCACGTGAAGTTTGCGGATGGCTCAGCCTCTCGAGTGGATCTCAATCCATCGACGGTCGCACTGCAAATGCAACAAATCGGCAAGGAAACAGCTTCACCGGTTTCTTGGAGCTTAGCAAATGAAGATCGCAATCCTGAACATTACGCTTACTTTAAGAAGAACTTAGGGAATACCAACTATGACTTGCGCGCCAGTTACCGCGTGGATATTTTAGACAGTAACGTGGTTACCGGAGTCAGCCTTTACCAGCACCCGGCGGACGGCGAATACGGTGACAATATTGTTGCTATGTCTACTTTAAAGCAGAATATCGCAAAGGCGAAAACTGTGGACCAGTCGATTCATTTTAAATATAAAACCACCGCTTATTTCCCTGCAGAGCAAGACCAGTGCGAGTTTATTCGTCGAGCCATTGATGCGCTTCCTGCCTCTGGTGGAACCGTAAAGATTCCAGCAGGAGTGTTTGAGTGCAAGGCAAAAATCCTTCTGAAAAAGAGCAACGTTAAAATTATCGGCACCGGACGCGCCACCACAACCCTGCGTTTAGCACGTCAAAATCCGGCACCGGTTCTTGTTATCGGAGACGACAAGGTGATTCAAGATAAGCAGGGCAACTGGGTGACCGCATCCCGCGTGTCCAACATTGAAGTTTCAGACCTCACTGTCGACGGCAATTTGGCGAATCAGGACCACACTAAAGAATGCGGCAATGGCAGTTGCGATGGCGACGTATCGAATATTCGGAACAACGCGATCACCATTCGTGGTGCTTCTTACGTGACGCTCAGCCGAGTGACCGCGCACAGCGCAATCTCAGGCGGCCTCGTGACCGAGAAATATTGTGATCATTTGTACGTGAAGGACTTTACTTCTTATGGAAATTATTTCGATGGTTTTGCGGGCTATCAAACTACCGAGAGCTTGTTTGAAAACGTCAATCTATCCCGCAACCGCGGTGCGGGGATCTCGATCGATATCGATTTCAACAACAATAAATTTCTGGGTGGAACTTTAGCAAGTAACGGCGATGTTGGTATTTTCGCCCGCTTCCTTCATGGTGTGATCTTTGAAAACTTGGTCATCAGTCGTAGCGGAAGTCACGGGGCTTTCCTCGCCGAATCCGACCATGGAAATAGTTGCGCCTACGAAAATGAGTTCCGTTCAGTCGTCATCGAAGACTCTAATGGCTATGGCATTTTCCTGGCGAGCCCTTGTGCCGGTAATAAGATAACCGGCAAATCAATCCTGTCGGGAAATAAGTCAGGCTGTATTTTTGTGAACCCAGGAACCACGATTTCTATGGATGCGACTTCCGAGTGTCGGAAATAAGTTTTTCCCGTGCGCTAGTTGCCGTCAGGAAGCTAGCGTAACTCCAAGTTAGATGTGGAGCCGATACTGGAACACCGGCTTCACGATCAAACTGTTCGGACATTTCCCCTTGCGAACCCACGTATTTTTTTAACACCCGCAAATAAGCATCGCCTTTTTTGTGCAGGGCCTTTATCAATCTCTGTCCATCAACAGATTGAATATCTACAGTTTTCCCCAAAGTCCAGCGCGCCGGCGACCTAGAAAAGCTGAGCGCGGCATTATAAAAATCACTGTTCGAAGCGTTCACCTGAATCGCTTGCCGAGCCGAAAGCTCCGAGGCTAGCTTGAAGTAATATTCAGCAAAGGCTGCCGTCGTCATGTACCACGGATTTCCATGGAAATAGATGTCGTCGGTAAAACGGCCGATCGCGGGAACGCGGTTTCCTTTATTGATTTTGTATTCAGTTGCGAACGCGGCCTCGAGGGCACGGAGCGTGGACAATGCCTGATCGTCGGAGAGTTCGTAAATACCGGGACCGTGCAAAATCCCCAAGATCACTGCGGTATCTAAATTGCTCGCTTTGTACGGGCTATCGGGAGCCTGCTGAAGGCCGTAGCTTGCACCGATGTATCCCCGTTTCAGATCCCAGTGTTTTGCCAAATTGATTCGAATGGCATCGGAAGGTGCCCGCAGTTGATCCGCAAAATCCGGTTCGTTTGCGGCGACAAAAAAACGAATTCCTTCGTTTAATGCCGAAGCCTGAACAACTTGAGTGTAGAAGTGGAAGCCAAGGAGCTCCTCCCAAAGATCGAAGCTGGGCAGATTCCACTTTTCCGCGATGTAACTTAAATCGGTCCGAAGAACGCTGAGTGCAAGACTTCGTAGCATTGTTTGATCAGCGCTAGCGGGCAATTCACTTGGAATGTTGAGAAACTTCAGAACGCTCAGCGCGCGCAGGGCTGGACCGTCATATTGCGGTCGGTTCCAGGGGATAGTATCCGGTGAGCCATCGGCATTGAATCTCGGTTCGCCGATACCCTCCGCACTGTTCGCGAGCTGTTGCTGACGCGAAAGCTGGATGAAGTCCGAGATAAATCGGCTAAAATGTTTTCGCTCGGCGCCGGTGGAAGATTCATATTTCGCGATGATGCTCGTCATCACTAGCCCCGCATCGCGCGTCCAGTGGAAGTAATAGTTGGGATTGTCTCGGGAGGGCGAAGCGACGATCGTTCCCGGAGCGCTTCCGGCAGGCGAGATGTTTTTCTGAAGTTCGACCAGTGAAATTTTCGATTGAGACTGAACCCAAGCGTCAAGGCTGAGGGCAAGTCCCCAGCTTCCTGAAAACACCATCGAAACAAATAAAAGTAACTTCAAAGGGCTCTCACGAAATAGGCAGAACTTCCACTGCCTTCAAGCTGGAACGGAAAACCCGTTTTTACCAACTCATCGCCGTTGATTTGAACTTCGCGACCCGTCAGAACCTCGAGCACTGAATATTTTTTTGAACTGTCGGCAAGGCTCCACTGAATATTGCCGCTGGTCCCGTCAATGCGCGAAGTTTTCGCGGTGATCCACAGCGTGTCTTCGGCTTGATTGGCACGAGCAAAGGTCACCGTGCGATCGCCGCCGCCATTGATCTTTACTTTAGGAACGATGCCCGTTTCATCCAAAATCCGATCGATGACGCCGCGACGCTGATTCGCATCGTGAATGCGAGAGTAAAAATCAGTGTTAAAGACATCGTAAATTGCGACCTTCACATAATAGAGATTGCCGGCACCCATTTGACATTTGTAACCATCGACTTCCATTGGCGAGGATGGAAGTCGCGAGCAAACGCCCGCAGTGGGGCTTGCCTTCAGTGCATCGGCCGTGCCGGAATAAATAAAGCTGACGACGCTGCCACCTTTGGCGGTGACTTCTTGCAAGGTCTCTACAAGGGCCTGCGGAGTAAGGCCCGTGTCCTGATAAAGCACCATTTTGCATTTCTTTAAATCGAGAAGTTCAGTTTTCTGATTGATGCCCCAGTGATGAATACGCGCATTGATTCCAGAATGCATCAGCAGGGCTAAAAGTCCTCCGCTCCAGTCAGACTGAACAATGCGAGAGTTCACGCCACTTATGCCAGACGGAACGTGTGCATCGGGGTCCTTGACTAGGCAAACAGGGTCTTCCAATTCATGAGCTTGTCCTAAAAAGGCTCCATAAGGTTTTACCAGCTTATTGCCGATGTCTTTCACTAATTGAAAAGGAGCACGGGCTTTTGCATCGCCGCCGATGGGAGCATCGAAGTATAATTTATCAGTTTGCGTTCCGCCGTTGATCCATACATTTTGGGTATTGATGGCTAAAAACTGATTGGCGACGCTTTGATCCAACTCGCTCCAGAACTGATAAGGAAGATCTTTTTCCGCGATCGAAGCGTATTTTGGGTCTTTCTTTAGCTCGTTGAAATAGCCAGTGATCGCAGTTTTCATCCATCCGGATTGCCAGTTTTCGCCCTCGTTGAAGTAGTAAATGAATAGGGCTTTCATGCCGTGGCCGATGGTCGTCAAGTAGGTTTGGCGACGGGCTTCTTCGGAAACATGCGTGCCTTTCCACCAACCTCCTTGAATTTCTGGGCCCATGACCCAGTCTTGACGAGTCCCTAGATATGCTTCGCTGGCGGCAGCTGCAGCTTTCACGTCGTGATCGGCTTTGAAAGGGAGGTTTAGCAAAGTTTTATCGGCGGTTTCATAGGTTTTAGGATACAGATTCACGGTTAGCATGCC
Source organism: Pseudobdellovibrionaceae bacterium (assembly GCA_014376325.1). The sequence continues at coordinate 1,911 of JACMRP010000213.1, read as the reverse complement.
GACGTCAGGCGCGTTCCGAAGTTTGTAGTTCGGAAGTAAACCCGCTTCGGTAGCATTGTAGCTTTCAGCTAAAGTAAAGTGCACAGTGGGTTCTTTGACGCCGAGGTCTGTCCAAACTTTGCGAATTTTCTGCAGGTAAGAGTACAATGAATGGTCTTGATAACGGTACCAGTCCTGATCTTCGGCCAAATTGAGTGAGTAAATGAATGGCGGACGAATCTCGGACCATGTTTTCCATTCGCGACCGTGAGTATTATTTAAACTGGCTAAAGACAAATAACGACTCTGCAAAAAGTCTTGGTATTCGCGAACGGCCAGGACGCCGTAGTCATGACTATAGATGGACTGCCACATGAAATTTGTTTCGTTGTCGATTTGGATGAATGACACCGGTTTGCCCGGACCAATGTGATCTTTTAAAACTTGGTGATAAACAGTCTCTAGCCATATTTTAGAAAGGCGTAAAAAATCTGGATCTTCGTAGCTAAAAAGGGTGGTGCTTTGTCTTTTTGAATTTTTCGAATGACTGTCAGGATACTTTTCGTGGAACCAAAGAGGAATCGCTCCGAATCCGAGGAAACCCCACTCGGCATTAATGTAGGGGCCAGGACGCGCCAAAATAATTTTAATACCATGCTCTTCAATGAGTTTTATGAACGTGCGAACGTCTCGGGACGGATAGTCGGCAAGACCGTCGCCATCATCGTCGGCGGTCCCATCAAAATCGAATTTGCCCTCAGCGTATTCGTGAAAATCCCAGGGAATGTAAAAGCTAACGGCGTTCATTCCAGCTTCGACAGCCCGGTCCAGAGCTTGATTCCAAAGGGCGATGACTTCTGCGCGGGGGACATTGGGACCTGGGCCACCGCGAAGTCGGAAATACTGAATCTCGGCACCATAAATTTGCGGTTGGGCAACGCCATCGATCCAAAGTTGTTCGTCGTGAAATGCCACATTTCCCGCCAGGCAGTTCATTGCGGAAAGACTCAAAAAAACGAAAGCGATTTTGGCAGTGAAGCCACGCACGATATTCAAAATTTCCCCCTTGGTCTAAGCCTTTAACTAAACTCCATGCGGGACTAAAGTCAATATTCTAGAGATCCCAGGCCGCCTGCCAATATCGTTGCCGGCATCGCCGCAGAAAAATAAATTAAGATTTCGATTTCTTTTTCAAAGGTTAGATGGCGTGATTCTCGAATTTATTGAATATTTGCGGGAAGATAGGGGGTATTAACCCCCTATCGGCTCCTTTTTCAGGAAGGATGTCCCGACATTCGGGACACATCATTGGTTGTTGAGGACATCCCTTTCCTCAATATGTTTTACACCGAGCGCTTTTCTTCAGACGCAACCTTGCCGGCGATTGTGTTGGGGTTTGTCGCCGTCAAGATCACGAACATGTTCGTGTAACTCATCGAAATAACATCTGTTCCAAGGATTCCGTCGCACCAAGAAAATTTTGCCTTATCTGAGAAAAATCCCGAAGCTGACCGCATGGCTTGGCCGTTAATTGTCTGAGTTTCCGCATCGTATTTGATGTGCGCGACGACATGACTGCCCACGGGAGTTCGCGTACGGACCCTCGCCTTTGAGATTGTCTTCACCGTAATCATATATCTGCAAACTTATAAATAGCTTTTCGGTGACTCCTTGACTAACCGTGATCATTTCACCGGCGAGTATTCGGTCAGTCGTCATCAACTTCGCTCTGGCTTCGGCGATTCGCTGATTTTCTTTGCTCGTAGTATCTGCGATGTCAGCCGCATCGGCTGGCTTTAGAAAGACAAGATGCAAAAAATGGCGAGACGATTGCACACTCCGACCGCGGATCGCAATACGCAAGCGAAGAGTACCGACCAAAGCTTCGGCTTACAGGAATCATTGCGAGTATGTCCAGAAAAGGAAACTGCT
>JACMRP010000212.1 GCA_014376325.1 Pseudobdellovibrionaceae bacterium | reverse complement strand
TGGCTGGAGCCACGCGATTGCGTCCGCGATGATTCAAGACGGGTCCGTTCGTGATCGCCTGACTCAAGGGATCTTCTTGCCAACAAAAGTGGGCGAGCAGCTTCAACGTTTAGAAAACGCATTCAGTCTGACGCTCAAATCTGAAGCGGCAGAAAAGAAAATCAAAAAGGCGATCAAAGACGGCGTGCTTCCACGCAAAAAAGTTCCATTGCTGATGGACGAAGCTCGCAGCAAAAACGTGATCAGTGAAGAAGAATACAAACTGATCCAACAATCAGACACCGTCCGCTACGACGCAATCCTGGTCGACGACTTCAGCGAAGAAGAATACCACGCGAACCATTCCTAAAAGGTGCCAGGTCCTGTTCCTGTAAACACCGCGACAAAAAAAAGCCCCAGGCGCCAAAGCCGGGGTTTTTTTCTTTTCATCCACCGATGAATCTCATTCTGAGACACTTGCCTGGCACTTAAGTTGTGCCTCCTTAAAGCATGTTGGTGCGTTGTGCGTTTTAATATTACTGGAGGCTTTACCAGGGCATCCCTTCGATGGTTGTTAGGCACGTGCTTAACAATTTGCCAGTTTGCGGCGGCGACACCGTTGCCTGCCGGTTGGGATTCGTATGCCGACCGTCCAAAGATCGAAGATGTTGCGCCCAAAAATCACAATTTAGGGTCAACTTGGTAAAGCATGAAGGCCGGTCAAATGGGACTGCTAGCATTTTTGCTAGAGACTTATAGCGGCCCGGTCTACATGTTCGGACGGGACATGGAGTACTTTTATGATTTTGCAAAGCTCGGGACTGCGGGCAGTGCGGATCATGATCGGATTCACCTGATGAACGTTTCAAGAGCTAACGTTGCCGATGCGAACATCAAATCGTACCTTCATCAGGAAGGACTCACCGAAGAAAAAATTCTGTCGTCGGAAAATATCTTGCTGCTGGATACGGCCTATGTGGGAACGATGCCCACGGCGGTAAAGAAATTATTCTCGGAAAAAGCCCGTCAGAAGATGAAGATTCAACTGCTAGTCAGTAAAGAGCCGGGGATTCCGTCATCACGCAGTTTTCTGGTTTCGCTGAATCCGCTCGTGAACGATCGTCCCCCGTTGTCTTTGAATTCGACTATTTCGGCGTACGAGTTTTTGCCTCGGGTGATGGACCGTTCATCGAAGTATGACCTGATCGAGGGACGATGGCATCCGGTGGGTCAAAACGGTGTCTTGCGGCCTGACGGATCAGTTTCTAAAGAAGTGGCATTGCAACACATGCAAGATATGAAAGCCGATAGCCTGAAGCCGACCTTTCAGGACGAGCTTCGTCAAAAAAAGAGCGCTGGTCCGACAGCTCATTGATAACGTGACAAGCTTAGATAAAGTACGGGCGCTTAAAAATGTTCAAAGCTTTCTAAAAAAAACCAACCCTGAAATTTCGTCTTACGCGTTTGCGGTGATTCGCGATTTACATTCTTCGACGTGCTGAAAGCTTTTCCGAGTTAGGAAGGCATTCTGCATGAGCCGCATGCGGGCATTAAACGTTTGTTCATGGTTCAGGACTGGAAGGCGATCGCAAAATATGATCGACGCGGATATAAGTTACGAAGTGAACGAGATTCTAGCGAAACGACTTTTTGATGGCCCGGCCACTGGATTTAAAAAAGAACTGCAAATCGCGATGATTCAAAAGAAGAATCAAGCGGTTCTGGAATATTTAGCATCAGAAATACTAACTCGGCCGTACGCGGCCGAGAAGAAGAACATTATCCGTCTTGTCATCGAAAATGGCGGAAGTGTTGCCTTAGACTATGTCGATAAGTGTTTAATGACAGAGGCTTTTGCTACGGGCTTTCATGATTTGCGGAAGCTGATACGGGTGCGCAAAGCGGGCAGCTCGCTACAGCGAAATTCTTGCGAGCGTTTGTTCTAGCCGTGGCCCTTCGTGCTTTCGGAAACAACGGTCTCGCGCACTAAAACGACTTTAATTTGGCCCGGATAATTGCACTCCGCTTCGATCTTGTCCGCGATCTTGCGGCTCAGGACCATGCTCTGTGCATCGTCGACCTTGCGGCCGTTGACCATCACGCGGCACTCTCTGCCGCCACTTAATACGTAACAGTCTGTCACTCCATCAAAGCTGCGCGCGATGTCTTGAAGCTCGCTGACTTTTTGATTGTAAGACTCAATGGTGGATCTGCGTGCGCCCGGACGTGCGCCCGAAATCGCATCGGCCGCAATGACCAGGAAAGCGTGATCGGTGGATGGTTGCTCATCATAGTGATGGGCGCGCACCGCATGAACGACTTCGACGCTTTCATTTCTGGCCGCGATGAAGTCAGCACCGATGACGGCATGGCCCCCATCGGTCGCGTGGTCCATCGACTTTCCGATATCGTGAAGCAAACCAGATCTGCGAGCCTGTTTGATATTCAATTTTAATTCGCTCGCGAGCAACCCGGCAAGCCAACCCACTTCGCCACAGTGAAAATACTGATTCTGGGTAAAAGAATAGCGATATCGAAGGCTTCCCATCATCTGACGAATTTCCGGATGCATATCCTGCATTTTTAATTCTTTGGCGATATTGTCGCCGTCGTTTTTAATCTGACGGAAGAGTTCTTTGCGCTGGTTTTCTGCAGTTCTTCGTATGAGGTCCGGAGTAATGCTGCGTTTTTCCTTCAGAATTTTTTCCAGCACCCTGCGGGTCAATTCCCGACGAACCGGATCGAAACCTGCAACGCCGACCATTTCCATTTCGGGTTCGATGATGACGTCACATCCACAAACTTCTTGAATCGTTTTGATGTTTTCCCCCTTAGCGTCGCCAAGGAGCTTTCGGGCGTTCGCGTCCGGAAAGTTCACAGCACCTATACCTCGCTCTGGGCAGTAGGGGCGAGAAAAGCGGTCCAGCGCGATATCTAAGATGCGCTTCGCTCTTTGTTCGGCGTGAAGCTTGAGGTCTTCCTCGGAGTCTTCCATGTACTTCTGCATTCGCTGACGAGTTTCTTGTTCAAGATTCTCCGCAATTTGCGTCTTAACTTCTTCCGGAGTGACATCCAACTTCTGGGTCAAGCGAACGGTGAACTGCGCGTTCAAATCTTTTTGGGCGTCCCGTAATTTTTGCAGTTCAAGTTCTTGGGCCTGAACGGCCTTTTCTTGCTGGCGCGTTTCGTTTTCGTGAGCTTGAATTTTTTTACGAGCTTCCACTAGCGCCGCATCGGCCTTTTGTTTTTTTTCGTCAGCAAGTTCTTGAAGTTCGTCGATGCGACCTTCAACTCTTAGCATGTCCGGTTCGACCTTCGACCAAAGTTCGAGTTCGATTTCTTGCGTTCGTTCTTTTTCTTCCAGAAGTTTTAGCTCAAGGCTGTCTTTC
>JACMRP010000211.1 GCA_014376325.1 Pseudobdellovibrionaceae bacterium | reverse complement strand
GCTTGATTTGCGTGACCATCTTATTTTAAATCATCGCATGCCGAAAAAACGAGGGCGCTTGCTCATCATCGACGACGAATCTGAATTGCGGGACGTACTCGTCGCACTTCTAGAAGATTGCGTGGAAGACATCGTTCAGGCCGCGAACGGTCTTGAGGCCATGGACATACTCGCCGAACAAAGTTTCGACGCCATCCTTTCTGATGAAAAAATGCCTCGCAAGTCTGGGCTCGAGGTTTTGAAGTGGCTGCGCGATCGCGGAACTCAAACTCCATTTATCATTCACTCTGGATTTAGCCACCGGGATCTCATTTCCGAAGCCAGCCGGCTGGGAGTATTTGCAATCATCGACAAACCGTGGGATGAAAATATGCTCATTCAAACCGTCTGTGATGCCATCGATAACGGACTAGCAAAGAAGCCCTAATGGACAAATTATTCTGGATCGACATGGAGATGACCGGCCTCGACGTGAGCAAAGAGGTCATCATCGAAGTGGCCGCGATCATCACGGACTTCGACTTCCAGGAATTAGACCAATTCGAAACCATCGTGCGCCAGCCACAAAAATATCTCGACAACATGGACGCTTGGAATACCGAGCATCACAAGAAATCAGGGCTGACGGCGAAGGTTCCGATGGGCATGGAGCCTGACTTAGTCGAAGCAAAACTCGTCGACCTCGTCAAAAAGCACTTCCCGGACCAGAAGACACGCCCGATGTTGTCTGGAAACTCTATCGCTCAAGACCGGCTTTTCATTGATAAGTATATGCCCTTGTTCGCGGAGCGCCTGCACTACCGGGTTGTCGACGTCTCTTCTTGGAAAGTGATCATCAACAAAAAGTTCAACTTCGTCTTCCGAAAATCCAATAATCACCGAGCGCTTGACGACATTCGTGAGAGCATCGAAGAGCTCAAGGCTTACTGCGAGTTCGTTCAGATTCCGAAGAAGTAACTATCTTGATCTGTGATGTGCACAATTTGCAAATGTATCTACGAAGCTCCTCATCGCGAAAGCATCGCATAAAAAAACCCGCAGTGTTTCCACCGCGGGTTTTTCGTTTTTAGTCTAGAGGGGTCCCCGTTTCGAAGACCCACAAAAACTAGTAACGGTAATGTTCTGGCTTGTAAGGACCGTTTTGATCCATGTGCAAATACTTCGCTTGTTTGTTGGAAAGTTTGGTCAGCTTCACGCCGATTTTTTCCAAGTGCAAAGCCGCCACTTTTTCGTCCAAGTGTTTTGGCAAACGGTAAACTGCGATTTCTTGGTACTTGTCGCGATTCAAGAAAAGTTCCAGCTGAGCCAAAACTTGATTCGTGAAGCTGTTCGACATCACGAAGCTCGGGTGACCGGTACCGCAACCCAAGTTTACCAATCGGCCTTTTGCCAAGATGATCACTTGCTTGCCATTTTTCATCGTGTGGATGTCGACCTGCGGTTTGATTTCGCGCATTTTGCTGTTTTTGTTCATCCATGCCATGTCGATTTCGATATCGAAGTGACCGATGTTACAAACGATCGCGTTGTGCTTCATTTTGCTGAAATGTTTTTCAGTGATGATGTCGCAGCAACCAGTCGCCGTGACGAAGATATCAGCCATCGGAGCCGCATCTTCCATCGTGGTCACTTCGTAGCCTTCCATCGCCGCTTGCAATGCGCAGATTGGATCGACTTCAGTGATCAAAACGCGTGCGCCAAGACCGCGCATTGATTGCGCAGAACCTTTGCCGACATCTCCGTAACCCGCAACCACAACCACTTTACCAGCAACCATCGTGTCGGTCGCGCGCTTAATGCCGTCTGCAAGAGACTCTCTGCAGCCATACAAGTTGTCGAATTTTGATTTAGTCACTGAATCGTTGATATTAATTGCTGGTACTTTGAGTTTGCCGTGCTTCAACAATTGTTCGAGATTATGAACACCGGTCGTTGTCTCTTCTGAGATGCCGATGATTTTCTTCATTTCTTTCGCAAAGCGTGGTTCATGCATCATGTTGGTGAGGTCTCCGCCGTCATCCAAGATCATGTTGAAACCTTCTTTTCCCCAACCGGTAATGGTTTGTTCGATACACCAGTTGAACTCTTCTTCCGTTTCGCCTTTCCAAGCGAATACCGGAATGCCGGCAGCCGCAACCGCAACCGCTGCGTGATCTTGCGTAGAGAAGATGTTGCAAGAAGACCAACGGATTTCGGCGCCAAGGTCCGCCAAAGTCTCGATCAGAACCGCGGTCTGGATTGTCATGTGCAAACAACCAGAGATGCGCGCACCTTTGAAAGGCTTTTGTTTGCCGTACTCTTTACGCAAAGCCATAAGGCCTGGCATTTCGGTTTCGGCAATAGAGATTTCTTCACGACCCCAACGCGCTAACTCTGCAAATACGGCTGGATTTTCCATCGCTTCTTTGCAAACTTTGAAATCACCTACCGGAGTTTTGGTCGAAGCGACTTTCATTTTTTTGTCGTTCTTTTCAGATTTTGCTAAAACTTTTTCGTTCATCTTAGCGGCCTTCTTATCTGACAATCTATCTGACATTTTTTCGGGAGCCTTCATGTTTTTTTTCATAGCTTTTCCATTTGCGGTTGTTGTCTGTGACATGCGTCTATCATTCCTTTTTCAGGTTTAGGGTAAAGTTAGAATCTCGTAACCGGTGTCGGTAATTAGAATGGTATGTTCAAACTGCGCTGACAATAACTTATCAACGGTTTCGTAATATTTTATCGTGGAGCCAGGGATCGAAACTTCGGTGAACTCGTCACTGCCTTCGTTGATCATGGGCTCAACGGTCAAACAAGTCCAAGGGATCAGCTTATCGCCTTTGCCTTTTTTGCCCCAGGCCGGGACGAAGGGCTCGTCGTGGAAGATCTTCCCAATGCCGTGGCCGCCGATTTCTTTAATGGTCGTGTAACCGCGTCGGGTCACAAACTTGTTTGTTTCAAATCCGATATCGCCGGTAAAACCGTAGGGGACGATCGCTTCGATGCCGAGATCCCGCGCTTTTAATGCAACGTCGACGAGGTCTTTGGCTTTGGCGCTGACGTCGCCCACGAAAAATGTAGCGGAACAATCGCCGAAAAAGCCTTTCAACTTGGAAGTCACATCAATATTGATGATGTCCCCGTCCTTCAGCTTTGTCGCGTCCGGAAGGCCGTGACATACGACTTCGTTGATCGAGGTGCAGATGGTCTTCGGATACCCGTGGTAGCCCAGGCACGCCGGAATAGCGCCGGTAGAGAGAGTGTAGTCATGGACGATTTTATCCAGCTCATCGGTTGTGATACCAATTTTTACGAATTTTGAAACGTGCTCGAGAGTCCGGGCTGCATGTTTACATGCGGCCTTCATCTTCACGATTTCATCTTTGGTCAAAGGGACTACTGCCACTGGAACTCCTGGGGCCCCAAACCTAGCACTCAAGCGCTTCGAATACAAGAGCCCCTTCGGGCTAGATGCAAGAGCCCCGGGGGGCTACAAATACAAGAGCCCAACCTTTTAAGGGGCTGGGCTCCATTCTAATCGAGAGCTAAGCGCTCAAGTGGTCTTAAAGACTACTTAAGGTGCTTAGAAACAAGCTTAGTCATTTCAAACATAGATACTTGAGCTTTACCGAAGATTGGCTTCAGTTTGTCATCAGCATTGATGTTTCTGCGGTTTTTAGCATCTTGAAGGTCATGCTTTTTGATATACTGCCAAAGTTTTTTTACAACTTCAGTGCGTGGAATCGGGTTTGCACCGATAACTGCAGCCAATGAAGTGCTAGGAGTCAAAGGACGCATGAAAGCCGGGTTTGGCTTACGTTTGCCAGCGGCTTTTTTAGGAGCGGCTTTTTTAGTTGCAGCTTTCTTAGGTGCTGCTGCTTTTTTAGTAGCGGCTTTTTTAGGAGCTGCTTTCTTAGTAGCGGCTTTTTTAGTCGCTTTTTTAGCTTTTGCCATTTTGTGATCCTCCGTTAATGGGTTTGCTTAAACTGTTTACTCGAATGAACTTAGTGTAACCAACTCCCAAGCGTTGTCCAAAAAAAAATGCACCCCCAAATCATTTTTTTATATTTTTCCCTCGAGAAATCCCATTTTCGCGCGTATTTCAGAGGGGAAATGCAGGTTTTCCGCACGCTTTCACCAAAATTACGAACGCAAATGTGAATCACAAAAAGTCATTTTTCAGAGGAGAAATCGCCATTTAACAGAAATTCCAGAGGAGAATTTCAATTTCCCAGAGGAGAATCGTCGTTTTCATAGGGGAACCTCGTTTTTTTTTAAAAAATTTGCGCCATTCTGCGAAATATTGAACGCTTTCTCGAGGGAAAAACGATTATTAAAGGCTTTAGACCTGCTTTCGACGATCCGGACTCAAGGCAAAAACGTTTCATTCCGAGAAGTTTTGTATGAGCACGCAAGCGAGTTTTCGACAAATTCTCGAGGAGAAACTTCAGGTCCAAGGCCGCGATCGCGTCGACTCCGCTCCGATGATGGACTCTTTGTTCACCTCTACCGACCCGGCCCACTTAGCTTATCTCCTCGGAAATCTAGGCGTTTCGTACTGGCAGCCGCAACCACAACGCATATATCCCGCCGGACCGCGCCCCACCCCCCGTGCCCATGTCTTCAGTCCAGAGCAACAGCTAGCCTATGATTTTTTTAATTCTTCGAGCGTCTTGGGAAAGATCCTGACTCCGGCATTCACGCGTCGGGACCTGAAGAAAGCATTTCGCCAGTTGGCATTGCGGCTTCACCCGGACATGAATAAGGGGGCCGTTGCCCCCTTCTTAGATCTAAAAAACAGCTACGAGCTGCTCGGTGCTTTATTTACTGAATAGATCGGAAGCGAACACGCTTCGGAGCCGCATCGGCGCCTAAGCGCTTTTTGCGATCTTCTTCGTATTCACTGAAATTGCCGTTAAAGAATTCCACTTTAGAATCCCCTTCAAAAGCCATGATGTGCGTACAAACACGATCCAAGAACCAACGATCATGCGATATCACGACGACCGATCCCCCGAACTCCAGCAATGCATCCTCGAGCGCGCGCATGGTGTTCACGTCTAGGTCATTGGTCGGTTCATCGAGCAAAAGCAAATTTGCACCCTGCTTCAGGATCTTTGCCATGTTCACGCGATTGCGTTCGCCGCCCGACAACTGTCCAACTTTCTTTTGCTGATCAGAACCGGAAAAGTTAAACCACGAAACGTAGGCGCGAGATGACATCTCTTTCGTCCCGAGCTGAATCAACTCGTTACCGTCCGAGAGCTCTTCCCAAACGGTTTTTTCGCCGTTCAGCGTTTCGCGATTCTGATCGACGTAAGCCATCTTCACGGTTTCGCCCACCTTGAAAGAACCGCTGTCAGGCTTGTCTTGCCCCGTAATCATGCGGAACAAGGTCGTCTTACCGACCCCGTTTGGCCCAATCACCCCGACGATCGCGCCGCGCGGAATAGCGAAGCTAACGTCGTCAAAAAGCAGTTTGCCGTCATAGCCCTTCGTGATGTTCTTCGCTTCGACAACGATGTCGCCCAAGCGTGGTCCCGCCGGGATATATATAGACATCTCTTGCAATTTTTCTGGCGTCGGCTCTTTCAGTAAGTTTTCGTAAGCAGAGATCCGCGATTTGGCCTTTACACTGCGGGCCTTTGCGCCGGCACGGATCCAGTCCAACTCTTTTTCTAAAGTGCGAACTCTTCGGGCCTGATCTTTTAATTCGACGGCCGTGCGTTTGTCTTTTTGTTCGAGCCAAGAAGTGTAATTCCCTTTCCAAGGAATGCCCTCCCCCCGATCAAGTTCTAAAATCCAACCGGCAACGTTATCTAGAAAATACCGATCATGCGTTACCGCGATGACGGTGCCCGGAAAACGAGCTAAGAATTGCTCAAGCCAGGCGACCGATTCGGCGTCTAAGTGATTCGTCGGTTCATCTAAAAGCAAAATATCCGGTTCGCTGAGCAAAAGTCTGCAGAGGGCAACACGGCGTTTTTCCCCACCGGACAATGGCGCGATGGCCGAATCACCATCCGGGCAGCGAAGGGCATCCATCGCGATTTCGATTTTTTGATCGACGTCCCAACCACCGAGGGCTTCGAGCTTTTCTTGGATGACTCCCTGTTTTTCGATGAGTTTGTTCATCTCATCACCGTCCATGTCGGGATCGTTGAATTTTTCGCTGATGGCGTTGAACTCTTTCATCAACTTCGGGAGTTCGCCCATGCCGGAGAAAATATTCTCTTTGACGGTCATTGTTTCATCGAGCTTTGGCTCTTGCTCGAGGTACCCTACTTTCATCGCGCGTGCGGGGAATGCTTCACCGACGAAATCTAAATCCACACCTGCCATAATTTTTAGCAAAGAAGACTTGCCGGAGCCGTTCAATCCTAAAACCCCGATCTTTGCGCCATAAAAATAGGACAAATAGATATTTTTTAAAACGAAACGATTAGGAGGGTAAACTTTAGAGACACCCTTCATCGTGTAGATGATATCTTGAGACATCGAAGACTCCTTGAAATACTGTAAGGACCCCTTGGGGGCAAAAAGCTTCAATCTATCAGGATGAATTTTCTTGTCAAATGAACTTCTTTTCTCTTAACTCATGGGGTGACAACGAAAGACCCTGATCGCAAATGGAATGACATAAATAAAGATCTCAAGGACGCGCTTGAAACATGGTCGGTCCTGACTGAAGATCTGACCACTCGGCTTTCTCCAGAGGAGAAGCAACTCCAAGAAATCAAAACTCTCCTAGCTACACTCAAAGACAAACTCCGCGACTTCAACGACTAAGTACTCGCTTCGCAGTTGCGAAGGACGGCTTCGGACGAAAACGCGAAGAGATTCTGGATCAAGTGCATGCCCCACATCGGATCGTCTCCGCGCAGCGGAGACACCCAAGAATAACTTAGGGCGCTTTGCTACCGCCTCGACATTCGGGGGAAACCATTTCGAAGGTATCTTTCACCGGTGCCCACTCTTCCGGGGTCATGGTTCTTTGCGAAAGGGCATGCAGGCCCGTGTTCATTTCGTCTTTGAAAAGTTCGGTGACCATGCGGCTTCGTTCGAGCCTGGGTTTGCCCGCAAATTTTTCGCTCACGATCAAAACTTTAAAATGGCTCTCCGACCCCTTCGGAACCGAGTGCATATAACTTTCGTTCACGAGTTCGTAGTACTCGGGATTAAATGTCGACTCGATCTTGGTTCTGAGGAGAGCTTCCCTTGGTCCCATATTATCTTTTCAGCTTTGATTTTGCGAATTCTAGGCCCATCTTAGCCATCATGAAAACGCCTTTTTCTTCGAGCTTCTTTTCGACTTCTTTCGCTTTACGAAGTCCTGCCGCGACCGTCATCTGGGCGACCGGGTGGCCGACCGGGACGTTTTCGAAGTTGCCGTCGTTAACCCAGTCGGTTGCGACCGTCTCTGCCACTTCAAAAAATTTCGGGGCACGCGCGCGGATCATTTCGCTGTACGGAAATTCGATATGAATTTTCTTTTCTTCTTTTTTGAAGTCGCGGGCTTGCGAAGTGCCTTCTTCAAAGGTACTCGTACTTTCAAAACCGAAAGCCGCTTGTGCATCCGCCTCGGGATCCGCAAAAGCCTGTTGTGCTTCCGCGTCCCTATCAGCAAAGGCCGCTTTTGCATCGGCGTCGAACATTTCGTCCGCATCGCCGACTTCCACTTCAACATCTTCCTTAGGCAGAGTTTCGCCATCTTCGCGACCCGGGCGGCGTCTGCGAGCTTTTTTCTTTTTTTCGTAATCTTTAATTGTTGGCATATTCCCTCACAGCATTTCTAAAACTTCGCGGGTGATCATCTCGTAATCTTCGCGGGCGCTCGATTTAGAGTCGTAAATCGACTTCCCCGTCCCGATCGTGTTTTTTAATTCGGTCGAAGTTCTTATATAGCTTTTCATCAATAAATCTTCAAATGAATCGATGCATTTCTGCAAAAGTTCATGACTGGACTTTTCGCGACCGTCGAAGCGGGTAAATAAAATTTTCTCGGTAAGGTCTAGGTCAAAATCTTTTTTAATTTCACGGAGCTCTTCTAAATGCTTAACGAGTCCCATGTAGGAGAAGCGATCCGGATTCACCGGAAAGATCACTTCGTCCGAGGCCACCGTCACCGCAGTATTCGTTGCGCTGAGCGCGGGCGCAGTGTCTATCAATATCAAATCATAATTTTTACGAATCAGTTCCAATGGCGACTTTACGGCCTGCGCCCAATTGCGGTTCGAATTTAATAACACCCGGTCCAGGACCGAATTGTTTAAGTTTGAAGGAATCAGGTCAATCTTGTCTGTGATTTTAACCAAACAATCTTGAATGCGTGCTTTCTTTTCGACGATGTCGAGCCATACCGATTTCTCTTCCGCTTCATCGACGTCGACGCCCAGTGCAAATGTCAAATTTGCCTGTTGATCAAGATCAATGAACAAAACCCTCGCCCCCAGCTCAGCGGCACCGAGTCCAATGTTTAAAACCGAGGTCGTCTTTGCGACTCCGCCCTTTAACATCTGAACGGACACAATTTTGTGAGGAAACGATTTTTTAGCTCTCGCCATCGGGACTCTCCTTAGACAGATTCGTCAAAGAATCTCATCCCATCCCGAGGGCCCGGCCTTGTCAACCTTGCTTGGGCGAATTTTGAGATTTCGACTGCAGGCCCTTCAAAAAGCCAGAGACGAGATCATCGCGCTCTTGTCCCGACACTGGGCGAGCACCCGTTGGATATTCTTTGTAGAGTTTTTGCGCGATCTCGAGCAAAAAGCGCGACGCGGTTACGGGGCGCACCACGCCTTGGCGCTTACGCTGCTGGCATCGTGACATGACCAAACGCTTTTTTGCACGCGTCACGCCAACGTAAAACAGTCTTCGCTCTTCGTCGATATCGCCACCTAAAGTTCGGTGCGGCAGAAGGTCCTCTTCAAGTCCGGCCAATATGACGACGGGGAATTCTAATCCCTTGCTCGCATGCAAGGTCATCAGCTGCATTTTATTTTGAGTAACGTCCTCGTTGCCGACATCGTCCCGCAACATCATCGCGTCCATAAAAGACTTCATCGTGTTTAAATCATAAGCGCGTTTTCCAAGGTACGCATCCAGGATGCGTCCGACGATCTCAACAACTTGCCATTTTTTTTCAGCGACGCTCGGGTCGGCCGTCGAATTATAAATAAACTGCCGGTAACCTAATAACTGCACGATCTCTACAAAATGCGCGCCCGGAGATGAACCCACTTTGTAGTCCAAAATCTGCGAAGGCAAAGCGTGACAAAAATTAAGCAAGTCGTCCAGGGCCTCGCCCGTTTTTGCAGGCAGGCCGGCCTCTTCCCATTTTTGGCAAGCCTCCATGAAAGTTAATTTTTCATCGCGTGAAAATTGCGTCAGCTTTTCGATGGTAGAGTCACCGATCCCGCGCGGCGGAACGTTGATGATCCTTCTCAGCGAAACTTCGTTCGGCGCCAAGGCTTGCTTTAGGTACGCCATCACGTCTTTGACTTCTTTGCGGTCAAAGATCGAAGTTCCCCCGGTAATCGTGTACGGTATGCTCGCGCGCCTGAGCGAGCTTTCGATAAGTCCGCCCTGAGTGTTCGAACGATATAACACCGCGAAGTCTTTGTAAGTATACCCTTGTCGCAGAAAGTGCTGAACTTCATTCACGACGAAATCGCATTCGTCTTCTTCGCGCTCTAAAACAAATACTTCCGGAAGAACGCCAGATTCTTGCGCGACGTCAGAGCGGAGGATTTTTCCGTGACGGTTTTTGTTTTGCGCGATCGCGGCGTTCGCGACCGCCAAGATCTCGACGCTGGATCTGTAATTGCGTTCGAGCTTAATCACTTCACAGTGTTTAAATTCTTTGGGGAAGTTTAAGATATTTTTTACTTCGGCCCCGCGCCACCCGTAAATCGACTGATCGTCGTCGCCGACGACCGTGATGTTATTGTGGCCCTTCACGATCTGGTGAATCAATTCCATCTGCAATCGATTCGTATCTTGAAATTCGTCCACCATCACTTGGGTAAAAGACTCCTGAATTTTTTCAAGCGTTTCCGGGTGGGATTTAAATAATTGCAATGGCTTCATCAGCAGGCCTTCAAAGTCGACCACGCCGAGCATTTCTAAACGTTTATCAAATTTGGGCGCGAGCATTTCAACAATTTCATGGTACTCGTCGAAAGCTTCCGTCTTTTTCGCCATGCCCGTGCGGTGATCGTTCACCATGTTCAGCAATTTATCGGTATCAAATTTATCTTTGCCGGAGGTTTTTACGTCCTTCAGCAGCTCTTTTAAAATCGAACTGCAATCGCTTTGATCGACGATGCCGAAATAGGGACTGAGTCCCGCGTGCTTGTGAAACCTGCGCAGGATTTGTAAACCGAACGAATGAAAAGTTCCGGCCCATAAGCCTTTTTTACCCTGAGCGCCGACTTTGGTGGCGACTCTGTGCTTGAGCTCTTTTGCCGATTTATTCGTGAATGTCAGGACGCAAATTTCGTCGGCCTTTGCGATCTTTTGTTCGATCAAGCGGCCAGTTCTAGAAACCAAAACTGTCGTTTTGCCCGAGCCCGCGCCCGCCAGAATAAGCAAAGGGCCAAAGTCGTGTTCAACGGCTTTGACCTGCTCAGGATTAAGTCCTTTGGTCCAAAAAGTGCTCATTACTCTCGATTGTGAACGAGGTTTCGAACTTCGTCCGCGAAGATCACTTCTACTTTTTCAGATTGCACGCCGCGAACAACGCCTAAACCAAACTTCGGATGATTGATTTTTTCGTTCAGCTTGAATTTGCCTTTGATGCTGTAAGGGCTTTCCTTGCCGGCTTCGCTAGACATCAAAGTTTCGTATTCTGCGTTGTGCGAAGATCTGCGTGCAGTCTCTGAACTTGCGCGTGGACGCGTGGTCTTTGGTTTTGCACTGCTGCCCGCCGCTTTTGGCAAAGAATACGATTTTTGACTGCCACACACTTCGCATTTGATTTTCGCCGTGCGTGCCGTCGTATGCGCTACCACTACGTGGTATCGGTCCGCATCACATTTTTTACAGAAGGCGAAGAATGATTTTGCGACTGGTGGCAACTGATTCACTGGCATTTAATATCCTTTTGGTTTGTAGATAGTTAAAGATTCGTCTAATTTTTTTGCGGCTATTTCCATCGCGTTCAGGAAAAACGGCCCCTC
>JACMRP010000210.1 GCA_014376325.1 Pseudobdellovibrionaceae bacterium | reverse complement strand
TGGGGGTGTAGCTCAGCTGGGAGAGCGGATGGCTGGCAGTCATCAGGTCGCAGGTTCAATCCCTGTCATCTCCACTGAGCTCTTTAACGGATTTTTTCTTAATAGTTAGCGCTGTCCGGCTTAGCTACGAATCTGAATCCGATCCCGTCGTTTCGAACCAGGACCAATGATTTATTTTGATCGTCCAAACATTGAACGTGAAAACCGTTCGTCTCCGCAGCACCGATGCGCACGTTTTTGCAGCTCATTGCGGTCGTTAACATTTCTTGCGCGTTCAGTGGACTTTCGAGCGCAACGAGGACGTCCGTATTTCTACCCGTCAACGCCGCGAACGGCATTTCGGAAAGTTTCCGCGCAACCGGGAGCAACTGATCGAAATTTAACTTGCGTAGTCGAAACTTCCGCCAGCCTCCGCAAAATAACATTTGCTGCGTCATCATTTGGGCGAGTTCCATTTCTGGTTTTGATTTCTGTCCGTCGACATAAAGGTCTTCTTGAGCGAGCGTCACTTGCGAAGCGCCGCAAGTTTGTAAACCCGCACCGGCAGGCGCAAATCCGACTGCCAGGCTCAGCGCCTTTGCGTCCGTCGCGGTAAATACCCCGACGTCCCCGCAAAGTCCGGCATTTTCGTTACATGCTTTCGCCCAAACCGCCGCGGCCGGAGCCATCTGGCCGATTTTCATTTCCGCATCGCCGCCACCAACATTCGCAAGTGCAGAAAGCGCGCAGTTTAGACCGATGAAAGAAATCAGGATGAACACTTTATTCATTTGGAATTCTCCTTTTTCGAGAGCACGTCAAAAAATTGCAAAGATAGACAGTAGAGCGAATCTTTTTCGGATGTTTTGGACATCCTGTGCGGTTCTAAATATCGAAGCGCCAAAGTCTGAAGGTCCGCAAATATTTTTTTCGCTTCCACTTCCGGAAGAGCGACCATAATGGTCTCAGTAAAGCTTCGTCCGAGTGACTGCTCGTCCACAGCAGCAAGCGCTTTTTTTATCATCTGAGTTTGGAACTGCCGGACCGCGATCGAGGGCGCCCCGTCACCGCTTTTGGGAAAGCTAAGCACCTGAAAGAGACCTTCCACATTTTCCTTCAAAAGCCCGGCTTTTTCGAGTCGTTTGACGGCCACTCGCAAGGTCTGCACGGGAATATTCAGCGCGCCGGACGCCAGTTTGACGTCTGAGTATTTCACCGCATCCATTTTTATAAGTTCTAAGTAAGCCGTGTGAAACCATTCCGATATCAATTTAAATTGGTCCACCGTAATAGAGTGGTTCTGCGATTGGATGCGCGCATTCACGCGAAGTTCGCTGATTTTTTTTACGTCCGGAGTTTTGGCGTACTTCATCTCTACAAGGTCGACCCAGTGCTGACGCTGTTCCGTCGTTAGCCCGATGGATTTGCTGACTTGGGCGATGCGGCCGCTGGTAAGTCGAATGCGACCCTTGAAGTAATCCGTCAGCGCCGAAGGACTCAGGCCAATGTCCCGCGCAAAGGCCCGCTGAGAATACGATGGCCGCGTCCGCGCGCGAACCAGGTATTCTGTTTTGAGGTATTCGCGGTGTTCTTCGACGTACTGAAAAGACATGCAGGGGTTCTGCCCCAGCGGCAGTGAAAGGTCACTTCTTAAATCCACCGAACACTTGTACGGTGAATTTTTTTCTTCACCGTACGTTCAGATTTTCGGAAATGTATCTAAGGTGCCGTATTGCCTAGTTCCGATTCAATGGCGTAGCCGTTCGATTTAGCTTCGGTTGGATTGGTGATTAGCAGATGATCCCCGCTGGTGCGTTGAAGGCTTCGGTATAAAACTGCGCCGGCGCCCGCTCCTTCCTTACGCAAATATCCGTACGCTCCTTCGCCGCGTGAACCCTCGCAGGCCGCATCCGGCGAGCCAAAATGAAAGCCGCCAATCTTTGCCATACAGCGATAAAGCGTCGTTCCCCCCGCCTGAGGCTTCGCGTACAAGTTGAAGGCAACACCTTCGTAAGAATATCCCACGGAAGAGCCTTCTGCTTGAGTCGCGGTGTAAAAGTGCTCTTCGGTTCGGAAATTAAAAAATCGATGCGGATTGAAGTTGCCGCCCGTGATCGTCGCGGTTGATAAATTCTTTGCGATCCCAAATGACCGAATCTATGGCACCCGCAAACTGATCGCCGGTCGCTATAACAATTTGCTTTCCAAAAATGGCGCCATCGATCGCGTAGCGACCTTTCGCAGCGGAGTGAGTGCGATCTAAAGTTTGTTGCGCGCAGCCGGCAAGAAGCATCGGTACAAATTAGAATATTTCATTCTAAAATTTTCTCGTGCGGCGCTGATTTAGTCCAATTTTTTTAGAAATAATTCTGGCTCTAGCGGGACCACCAGCTAGAATCCCAGGTCATATTCGAAATCAAACCTTGCGCGTCTTTGTTGGCGTGAAAACAATCGATCGCGAGATCATTCGGTTGCGGGACGTAGGTCAGCATTTCTTCAGCCAAGCGGATAAGGTCCCCGTAAAGAGCCCGGTAATGTTGGACCTCGGATTTCAAAACATCGTTGTATTCAAACAGCCGGCGATGAACAAATTCTTGGGTTTCTTTAGAATCGCGCTGGGTCACCGTCCGGCAAAGTATCGATACGTGCTAAAGGTACGACCAAAACTCGCGCACGACTTTGACCTTGCAACAGCAATTTTAAACTCTCGTGGATGTTACTCCGAAAAGCAGCGACGGGCGTAATTTCTGCCGTTGAAAAACCGCAGAGGTCGTTATGACCAACCAAAAATGTTACGTGATGGCGGGACCTTAATAGTTTTTTAGGTTTTCGTCCAGCAAGATTCACCATGGGGAGAGGCTTACTCGGTAGCAAGCCCTACTCCACCTTCAGTGACCTAATTCTGTTGGGCGAGAGCTAAAAACATTCAACTTTAAAGGCGATTTTCCGATACGTTCCTTATGAGATGGCTTGGGATATTATCTGTTATGTTACTGATCAACTGCGCTCACTTGCCGAGCGAAGCGGGCGATTCGCAGTCGGGACTTGCCTCTTGGTACGGCCGCGATCATCACGGCAAACGCACTGCCAGTGGCGAGACCTTCGATATGAATCAGTTGACCGCCGCGCACCGCACTCTGCCCATGAATTCCGTGGTGCAAGTTAAAAGCCTTACGACCGGAAACACCATTCAGGTTCGCATCAATGACCGGGGTCCTTACGGACGCGGGCGCGTGATTGATCTTTCTTACGCCGCCGCAAAACGTCTCGGGATGATCAACAAGGGCATGGACGAAGTCGAAGTCCGCGTTGTCTCAATTCCACGCTAAGTCCTGTCCAAACATTCGACAAAAATCGAAACCCAGCAAAGCAGGTCTAGTTTTGCTAAAATAAACTATATGATTAACGAGCTATGGAATGCGTTCCCACGTCTTCTCGTGGAAAAAATCAATGCTTTATTGGATGAGGCTGAGCCGAATTCAATCAAGGCGTTTCAGCTTTATAAAACCTGCCAGGGTGAAAATCTGTGGGAAGGCACCTTCGAAAAATTCTCAAAACAGCTTGAAGTCTATTTCGCACTTCCGCGAAGGGAACGAAAAAAAAGCCAGCTAGATCAATGGCTCGAGCGCCCCGTCAGCATGAATATCTTTTCGAGCTTTCATTTAACCTTTCGCAACGCTATGGTCAGCACACGTTCGCTGACGGATCTTGCGAGCTGGTCCCATCACTTAGTCCGCGTCGGTTACAAAACCAACAGCGTAGTGGTTTCAGAAGATGTCTTTACCAAAACCCTCGACACGATCGTGAATCCTTCCCATTTCGAAGGAAAGGACGAAAACATCGTCTTTGAAGATTTCACCGACGCGTGGAAGAAGATCGTCTTTAAACTTTTCGGAAAAAAATATGATTCCGAACTGAATGCTATATTAAAGGAACTGCACTGGCTCAATGCCCAGCTCGGCGATCATGATAAACCGATCCCGGAGCATGGCTTTTTTCCGACAATTTATTTAACCCAAACTGAAATTGACTGGACGCTGGCAGTGCGTAAATCCGCGGTCGATTTCTCGGCGATTCCGAAGTTTCCACTTTCTAAAGGCCCACAAAAACCAATGCTGATCGACTTGAATCGAGTCATTCATCTTTACAACATTGTACGCAATACCCAACTGCCGGAACTGCTGCAGCATCGGGATCGAATTCGCACGACGATTCTAGACCGCTGCGACGCCCTGATACGTGAAAAGGCCGCTTGACGGGCTTCCCGCGGCACGAGTTAATTTAGAAATGAACAGATTTTTACTTTCTATTTTTTCGACGTCCATAGTGATTGTATGCATTTTTTTCGGCAGCTCTGGCTTTGCAAAATCCGCTTCAAAAACCCCTTCCAAATCTTCGGCCGAAATGAAAGCCGAAACTGAAGCCGCGAATACGGCCGTCGAAGAATTCGTGGCAAAATGTTTTAAAGATTATTTGCGACAGCTCTCTAAGCCCACTGAAAAAGTAAAAAAACGTTGCGTCTCGATCCCGTTCCGTTCCGAGTGGAAAAAGATTGCGGCCGTTAAAAATATCGATCCCCTTTTACTAACTGAAACGGCCGAACCTGCTTGGAAAGCCCACGTCGAAGTAGTCGACGTCAACGCCCGCCTTAAATCGGCAAAAGTTCTGCTCGGCGAAGAGCCCGATCAATATTGCCTAAAAATTAAAATCGACAAAAATGAAGAGGATATAAAAATCGCCTCTACCCGAAAATGTTCGAAGTAAACTTAAGTCAACATTCCCCACGTTTGTAGCAAATCACTGTCACGATGCCAACGTTCACCAATGTCGGTTCGGTAAAACATATTCGGGATCTGGATGTTTTTAATACGTGAGTAGGTCTCCTTGCGGGCATCTTCCATGGTCGAACCTGCTCCAGACACGATGACCGAATATCCAGAATTACCAGTCAGCAACCACTCGCCCTCGACTTTTTTAATTTCGCCAGGATGAACTCCCTCGGTGGAAGGCTTTTTAAAAACCACCGGTGCGTCTTCGGAAAATTTTCGAAACGTTTCTGGATCCGTGAACGGAAACGGCGGAACCGCAACGACTACCGCGATCTGCAGCCCCTTCTTCGTTCTTAAAGCAAAGTCTTCGCCACGGGCGAGCGCGTGCATGAACTCGCCCCACTTAGACAGCACACCTTCCAGCTGTAAATTGATCGTGGGATAACCGAAGCGTGGAGTAAATTCGAGCGGATAAATCCCGCGCGCATTGACGATGCAGTTGATGTCAAAGTATCCCACGTAGCCGCCAATGCGGGATTCCATTTTACCGAGCGTCTCTCGGAATAACCTGGTATCACTTGCCCAAAATCCGGTGGTGCCCATTTCTCCGGTGGAAGGGCCAATATCATCGTTCATCATTTTTTTGTGTTCGAAGTTGATCAACGCCGGCAAGATAAATTTTTTGCCGTTGAAAAAAGCGCCGACCGCAACTTCGACTCCGGAAACAAATTTCTGGATTTGAAAACTGCGGATTTTCTTACCCCAGCCTTTGCGGTACCTCTCCAGTATCGTGATGACGTCTTTGCCGTCATCCTCTTGGCCCACGAAGCTCAAGACTTTTTCGTTCTGCGCTTTGCCGCTGGGTTTGACGACGTAGCGAGCCGGATGGGTGCGCACAAAGTCCATCGCGCTGTCAAAATCCTGAAACTCCCAAGAAGAGATGGTGGTCAGTCCGGCCGCCTTCATTTCTTCATTACCGAACTCGCGGTCGAACTCTAATTTGTCCGAGTATTTGGTGCCGCCGACGACTTTGCGGCCCTCTTTCCGGAGTTTTTCGCAGATGTCCCCAAAATCAGAATCATCGAAAATAATCGTGTCGGCCCAGGCCTTGTGGTCTTCCCAATGATCCACCTTATCGATGAAGCCGTCGCCGACCTCATTTTCGGTTTTGGAAAGGACCGCGTATTTAACCTCGTGGCCTTCTTTCAAAATTTGTGATGCGAGCGACGTTAGAGAAGACCAGCGGGTCACGAATAAAAACTTCATCCAAGGATCATAACAAACTCGAAAGAAGATGAAACAAAATGCGGACTTAGCTGCGGTTTGACATGAGCCTGTAAAAATCTCCGGATGGTGCCGTTTTATGAGCTAAATCTGCCAGAATACCTTATAAACACCCCACACAATATCTTGAGGAGACTCCATGCGCTCGCTTTCCGCGAAACTGATTTTCACGGTCTTTGCCTTTAGCTTCACCGCTGCTTGCTCAAAGAGCAGTGATGATAAACCAATCGTCGCCCCACTTAATAAAATCGACATGAAGAGTTGTGTGTACACGTTGAATCAGGGCGACACCGCAAACTTTGGAGCTTTGTACACAAAAGAGATCTCGAAAGTTTATTTCGGCAAAGAGTACAACCTAGCGCTTCTAAAAGCAGTTTCTACCGCGAGCGTGAGTTCGAGTCTCGATTTTATCAACCGCACCAGCGCGACCGTTTATAAGTCAGCGGCCGTGCCGACTCAGAAATGCACCTCGGATCTATTCGCGGGCGCAAAAGATATGACGTCCGATGTGTTAACTCGTTGGGATGATGCCAACGCTGGAATTCCGGAAGACTCCGTGATCCTGGGCTTGTACTTGCCGAAGGTAAAATCGGCGACCTACCCTTCTCTCAATGATTCGGCCGCGATCATCGTTCGTCAAAACACCAACCGTTGGAC
>JACMRP010000209.1 GCA_014376325.1 Pseudobdellovibrionaceae bacterium | reverse complement strand
GAGTGAAGGGACAAGATCCAGCTCGGTTTTTTCTCTTCGATGTATTTCATCAGCGCTTGATTTTCGGGCTCGCTGCCGGCAGCCGGGCCCGGGTTGTAACGTGGAGTCTTTACTTCAGGCGACCAATCTTTCGTTTTTAAGTTCCGATTCAGGTCAATCCCGCGTGCGTTCCCGCGAGTTTTGTTCAAGACGCCTTCGATGTTGAACTGCGGCACGAGCACGAGGTTCAGTTTGTACGGGAACGCCTTCATGAATTGATCGAGCAAGCCTTGAGCACACAGGATGCCTTCGACTTCGTCCCCGTGAACTCCGCCTAAAATCAGCACTTCCGGGCCTGAATTGCGGAATTCGTAGGCCATGATGGGCAGTCCCAAAGAGCTGTATCCAAAAACAGATGTTTTCATACGGGTTCCTTCTCGTTAGACTGTGCATAAAACCTCAAGAGGCTGGTCAATGTCAAAAGCAATGTCGGATGTCCCCGGAAAAGCAAAGCAATATTTGCAGTATGAAAACCAAAGCTTGGTGCTCGGCCCGAACCGCAAGCCACTGTCGTCGGTCACGAATGATTATGAAGGCCCCGCTTACGTCTATGATTTAGATATCTTGCGGGACCGTTTCGCACAAATGAAGACAGCCTTGGACTCGGTTGAAATTTACTACGCGATGAAGGCGAACTCGCATTCGAAGATTCTGAAAGAACTATGCGCGCTCGGAAGTGGAGTCGATGTCGTTAGCGGGGGCGAAATCCGCAGGGCCCAAGAAGCGGGCTTTAAGCCATCGCAAATGATTTACAGCGGGGTCGGTAAAACGCACCGGGAACTGAAGGCCG
This sequence comes from Pseudobdellovibrionaceae bacterium, assembly GCA_014376325.1. The sequence continues at coordinate 2,713 of JACMRP010000209.1, read as the reverse complement.
CGATCGCGATGGAGATCGGGCAGATCAACGTCGAAAGTATTCCTGAGCTGCTGCGAATTGCCGGCATCGCGACCGAGCTCGGCAAGCGCGCGCAGATTGTGTTTCGACTGAACCCTGACGTCAGCATCGAAACTCATCCCTACATCGCGACGGGTTTGCACAACAATAAATTCGGCATGGCCTTCACGGACTTGCCAGAACTTACGGCCATATTGAAGCAATATCCTAAACAGCTGAACTTTCGTGGCGTCAGTCTGCACTTAGGTTCGCAGATGCATCAGCTCTCGGGTTTTCGTGATGCGCTGAAAATTTTGAAGCCGGTGTTTTTGGAATTGCGGGAAGAATTTCCGAGCGTAGATACTTTTGATTTCGGAGGCGGCCTCGGGATTTTCTACGACAAGCAGGATTTAGCTTTGGAAGAGCAGATGCTGCTCGAGTACGCGGCCATCATGAAAGAGGAACTCGGTGGTCTCGGTGCGCGGCTGCAGACCGAACCCGGGCGATGGTTACTTGCACACGCCGGCGTTCTGGTGACGCAAGTACAGTACTTGAAAAAAAATATTTTAAAAAATTTCGTGATCGTGGATACGGGAATGCATCACTTGCTGCGACCGACATTGTACAGCGCGCATCACGAAGTCTGGTCAATGGTGGAAAAGAAAATTTCGTCGAGGGTCTTTGACGTTGTCGGACCGATCTGCGAGTCGGGTGACTTTATCGGTAAGGACCGTGCGTTGCCGGATCTGGCGGAATTAGATTTCTTGGTAATCGCGGATGTCGGGGCCTACGGCTTCGTGATGCGTTCCGATTACAATCTACAAGATCCGCCACGCGAAGTTTTTATTTAGGTCGATCGTGGTTTAAATTAACTTTCCAATGTCTTCAGCAAAAAACAGCAACCCGTCACCCAGATTTGCTTGGAGTTTGTCTTTTGCAACAGAAACTGGAAGCCAATAATATCTGAATTCTAGATTCTGATCATCACCTTCACCGGTCACTGCGTGAGTCCATTTTTCAGGGATTGAGTCATCGCAAAGAGCAAAAATATAACGCTCTTGGAATTGATCATTGAAGTGTTTATAAAAAACATAACTTCCAAGATAACTGATGTCCTCCTTCGGTAATATGCCAGATTCTTCGAGCAGTTCTCTTTTAGCGGATATTTTGATATCTTCATCCGTTTCGACAGTTTCGGATGGCAACTGGGGGCTTACTTCCATAAACTTAACGTGATCGAAGACGAGAACTTCCAATATGTCATTTCTTCTTCTTAAGGCGTAGATCACAACCTTTTGCACAGGCTTTTCATTTTTTATACGATTTGCGTTCCAGACTAAAGCTTCTTGGGTGATCTTCCGAAGAAATTCATTTTTTAAATCCTGGTAGCTCCGTCGAGTAACTTTTGTATTTAAAAGTATTGCTTCTTTCAACTCGAGGTATTGATCGAAGATATTTCGATGGCTAAGAAGGTATTTGCGAAAAGCAATGTGCTTTTCGATTTCCGGGTTTTCTTCTTCGAAACAATGAACATGATATGCCAATGGAGAGTCGACGATCGACTTACTGAAATAAGATCGGCCGGCAATTCCGTGTTCACCTTTAGAAGTGTAATTTAATTTTTCCATCTGAGACGTTATCGATTTCAGATCTCCTGCGGTCACTTCGACCAGGATATCTAGAATAGGTTTTGCTAGCATACCGGGTAGAGACGTGCTGCCAATATGTTCTATTCGAATAATTCGGCCTGAGCATTTTTCAAAAATTGCGGCGGCCTCTTGTTTGTAAAGAGTGGGCCACTGGGCAGAGTATTTTTCAGGGGAGTATTCAAAAGGCACAAACATTCCTGTTTTTAAACGATACTAGGATGACTCAAAATCTTGGTCAAAAAAAAGAAACATATAAGACGAATACACTTACCTAGGATTAAGGTCATTAGGATGTCGGACAAATTAGTAATTTAACTGAGCTTCGACTGCGGGTGGGTGTTCAGCTCAAACTCTTGAGTCTGGATTCCGGGAAGCTTCGCGTAAACTAAAAAATTTCAAAAATACCTCTTGCGAGGTCTTTCGCGAATTCACATTTCCGCCACGTTTGCTTCACTGATTTCGAGGGAGTCCGGGATCGTAATTCAAAAAATCATTCAACCTGCGTTGATCTGCGATCTGCTAGCTTGTCATAGTGCCCAAGTACTACGTGCACTTGACGACAAAATATCCCAGAATTTAGCAGCCAAAATGTCATGGTATAAGAGTTCTAACTTATTAAAGGAGGCAACCATGATGGATGCAAATGTACAAAACGACGTCGTCAAACTTACGGATCTAACACCTCAGATATTAATAGAAAATTTCGACCGAGCCGTTAAGAACGAAAAATCGGCAACGCATTTGGTTCTTCAATATATTCACGAAGTCTCTGAACGAAGCTTGCACCTGGATCTCGGTTACGAATCGATTTACAAACTGCTGACCGATCGCCATAAGTATTCTAGCAATCAGGCTTACGATCGCATCGATGCGGCCCGCGTTCTGAAAGTAAATCCGCAGGTGATCGAAAAAGTGCAGGACGGTTCGCTGAACCTCACCCAGCTGATCAAAGTCGGGCAGTGTATCAAGCATGAAGAAAAAGCGGGACGCGAGTTTACTGCAGCGCAATCGGAAAACATTTTTGAACAGATCGAAAATCAAACCATCTTCGAAACGGAAAAGGTGCT